>JASHVB010000283.1 GCA_030039695.1 Acetobacteraceae bacterium | reverse complement strand
CTGGACCTGCCGATGCATTGCTCGGTGGACCGCCGGATCATGTAGCGTGGCGAGAACTTGATGCCCTTCCAGTGCTGGCCGTTCGGCCGCGACTACGTCCAGGGCTGGATCGGGGCCGACACCGCCTGGGCGCTGGCGCGCGATGGCGAGGCGGCAGCGGCGGAATTCGCACTGGGACAGTTGCGCGCGATCTTCGGCGGGCGGGTCGACCGGCTGTTCGCCGGCGGTGCTCGGCTGGTAACGCGGTGGGATGCGGATCCGTGGACGCGCGGAGCCTATTCCTGGGTCCCGGTGGGGCAGGCGCATGCCCGTCGCCGGCTCGCGGAACCGCTCGGCGACGGGCACCTGCTGTTCGCCGGTGAGGCGTGCCATGATGGGTTTGCGGGGACCTTGGCGGGGGCGTGGATCAGCGGGCTGGGTGCGGCGGCGCGGTGCACCAGCGGTTGAGCCGACGATTCGTCATCATCATCCGTCACGACCGTCAGCGATGCATCAAGGACTTCAACGACGCCGAGCATCCTGACGGCAACGCTGTGATCGAACAGGTCGTGTGTCTTCAGCAAATACCTTGGGGCAATGCGATCGCATGGCGTGACGAGAGCTTTTCCCACATTCAGAAAAATGAAGAGCAAAATGGACGGCAAGGCTCGTGGCTCGGACGGCAACGGGTGTCTATCGGCCCGTGGCGTTGTCCGATGAGAGAGCTTGTATACCTGATCCCTTAATCGAGGCGGTAACGTTGACTAAACGCGTACTGAGCGCCCGTGGCCGAACATTACTTTCCTGCCATCAGCGCCGGCGAAGCGGCGAAAGCCGCAGCTCGCTCCAGCGCCGCGCCAACAGCAAACACCGTCTCTTCATCGAATGGCTTGCCGATCACCTGCAATCCCAGCGGCAGGCCGTTCGTGTCCAGCCCCGCGGGGACCGACATCGCTGGAACGCCGGCCAGATCGGCTGGGCCGGTGAACACGTCGTTCAGGTACATCTGTACCGGATCGTCCATGTTATCACCCTGAGCGAAGGCGGCGGACGGCGCGGTCGGCGCCAGCAACGCGTCGACCTGCGCAAACCCTTCCGTGAAGTCACGCAGGATGAGCGCGCGCACTTTCTGTGCCCGCAGGTAGTAAGCGTCATAATAACCGGCAGACAGCACGTACGTGCCAATCAGCACGCGGCGTTGCACTTCCCGGCCGAACCCGGCGGCGCGCGTGCGTTCGTAGAGGTCGCGCAGGTCTTCGCCATCCGCACGCAGGCCGAAGCGCACGCCGTCATAGCGCGCAAGGTTCGATGAAGCCTCGGCCGGCGCGATGATGTAATATGCTGGCAGCGCGTACTTCGTGTGTGGCAGCGATACGTGCACGATCTCGGCACCGGCGTCGCGCAGCCAAGTCAGGCCTTGCTGCCACAGCGCCTCGATCTCGTTCTGCATGCCGTCGACGCGGTACTCACGCGGCACACCGATACGTAAGCCGCGAATATCCCGTGTGCACGCGGCTTCGTAGTCGGGCACCGGAATGTTGGCACTGGTGGAATCCTTCGCGTCATGACCTGCCATCGACCGCAGCAGGATCGCCGCATCCTGCACTGTTCGGGCGAACGGGCCGGGATGGTCGAGCGATGAGGCGAACGCCACCACGCCCCAGCGCGAGCACCGTCCGTAGCTCGGCTTCATCCCGACGATGCCACAGAACGACGCGGGCTGGCGGATCGAGCCGCCCGTGTCCGTTCCGGTTCCGCCCAGTGCCAGCCGCGCCGCGACCGCGGCCGCCGAGCCGCCTGATGATCCGCCCGGCACGAGCACCGCTTCCACGTCCTGCCGGCGCTTCCACGGGTTCTCCACGGGGCCGTAGGCCGAGGTCATATTGGACGACCCCATGGCGAACTCATCCATGTTGGTCTTGCCCAGGAACACAGCACCATCGCGCAACAGGTTGGCGGTAACGGTGCTTTCGTAGGGCGGGACGAACGGCCGCAGAATGTTGCTTCCAGCGGTCGTCCGCACGCCGTCGGTGCAGAACAGATCCTTGATGGCGAGCGGAATACCGAGCAACGGGCGCGTGTCGCCGGCGGCCAGCGCGACGTCGGCGGCGCGCGCCTGGTCCACCGCCTTGGCGTGGCTAACGGTGATGTACGCGTTCAGCCGTGGATTGAGCGCCTCGATCGCGTGCAGATGGGCCAGCGTAAGCTCTTCCGCGGAGAAATGACGCGCCTGCAGCCCCTCGCGAGCCGCGGCGATCGTCAGGTCGGTCAGGCTCATTCGATGACTTTCGGCACCGCGTAGAAATCACCGGCGCGGTCGGGGGCATTGGACAGGATCTTGTCGGGATAGCCACCGTCAGTCGCGACGTCCTCGCGCATTTTCAGCGCCATGGTGGCCGCGGCGGTGAGCGGCTCGATGCCGTCGACGTTCACCTCGTCGAGTTGCTCGATCCAACCGAGGATACCGTTCAGCTCGGCCTGCAGGCGGGGAATGTCAGCTTCCTCCACGTGAATGCGGGCAAGCGCGGCGATGCGGCGGACGGTCGCGGGATCGAGCGACATGGGCGGGCGGACCTTGTATGGGAATGTCGCGTTCGATCTTACCGACGGCGAGCGACCGGTTCAACCGACCAACAATCACACCTCTCCCGCAGCGCGGCATCAGTGTACGTTCGACCGACTATGCCACTTCTCTCAATGCAGGAACTGCGCGCCCGGCTCGGGCGCGGCCAGCGGCTGATCGGGATCGACCCGGGCAGGCGGACAATTGGCCTCGCGTTGTCGGACGTCAGCGTCACGCTTGCCAGTCCCTATGGCACCCTGAAGCGCGGCCGGCTGCGAGACAATGTCGCGGAAATCCTCGGCATTGCACGTCGGGAGGACGCCGGCGGGCTCGTCGTCGGCCTCCCGCTGTCAATGGACGGCAGTGTCGGGCCCGCGGCGCAGGCGGCGCGCGACTGGGCGCTGGCACTATCAGAGGCGGTGGGGCTACCCGTGGCGCTGTGGGACGAACGCCTTTCCACGGCCGCAGCGAACCGGTTCCTGATCGGCGAGGCCGACCTCAGCCGGCGCAAGCGGGCTGCGGTAGTGGATCGGATGGCTGCAGCTCTCTTGTTGCAAAGCGCAATCGATGCGTCTCGTTGAACGGACATGGAAATTTGTTATCTGCGCTGGTTTGCTGCGGCTCAAGTCGCGGCGGCTTATTGCGATAACCGCACGTGTATTGCTCTCAGTACATGACGTCTCCGCCGTTGGGTGACAGGCAGGCACCGACGTAAAATCCACCTTCCGGACCTGCCAGCAGCAGCGCAGTGGCCGCGATTTCCTCAGGACGGCCGAACCGGTGGATCGGCAGCGCGTCGATGAACGCCTGGCGGTCCGTGGGCTCCATCGTTGCAGTCAGGTCGGTATCGATCGGCCCTGGCGCAATAGCGTTGACTCGCACGCCGAGAGGCGTTGCTTCCCACGCGAGTGCACGCGTGAAGCCCATGATCGCCGCTTTCGCCGCGGAATAGACCGAGGAATTCACCGCCCCTTTCAATCCGCGCTGTGAGGCGATGTTGATGATGCAGCCACGGCCACGCGCAGCCATCGCCGGATAGACTGCCTGCGCCATGAAGAACATGCCCTTCAGATGCACCGCGAGGATGCGGTCGAATTCGTCCTCGGAATAGTCTTCGAACTTCTTGCGAATGTTCATACCTGCGTTGTTGAACAGGATATCTACAGGACCGAGTGTCGCGGCAGTCTCGGCGGCGAAGGCACGACTCGCTGCGGTGTCCGCGACATCGAGCGAGCGATGCATCGCACGGGCGCCCAGCGCCTTTATCTCGGCGGCGGTTGCTTCGGCCTTCACGCCGTCATCGAGATGGCAGAAGGCGATGTCCGCACCTTCAGCGGCGAAGGCGAGCGCGGTCGCGCGGCCGATGCCGCGTGATCCTCCGGTAATCAAGGCGACGTGTCCGCTAAGCTTCATCCCCGGGTTCTCCTCCGCTGGCCGGCATGTTGCCGTGCCTGGTCCATGCGGCCAAGCGCACCGCGGACCGGCGCTGACTCATCCGGCGCAGTACAGCGTCCAGGCACGCGGGCGGTGCTGCTGACCGCGCGGTGGCAGCGCCAGGTTCGGCACGACCTTCCATTGTAAGATCACGCGGCGAAGGCTGCGGCGGCCTCGCTATCCCGCGACACATCCGGAGATCCAGTAGCCTGCGGTCCTGAGCTGGCAGCTCGCAAAGGCTGCGTTGCGGGGCGCGTTCGATCATGCCGGCGCCATCGCTGCTGGTCTTGTTGGGCGCGGGGCTGGTCGGGCTTGGCGATCGCTTCTTCCGTTGCCGCACGGACTGATTCCGCAGCGGATCGCCCGTCGGTCGTTCCAGACTGTCGCACGCCGATTCGTGCGGCTGCGCGCAACCGCGCATCGGCTCTGGTCTTGCTGATTGGACCGGTCTATTATCGCTGCCATAGATGCTTGCACCAGACCAAACGCGCCAGCAGGCGGTTTTCGACCGCCTTCGCCAAGGCATCCTGAGCGGTGCGTTGCCCTCCGGCGCTCGCCTGCCCCCCACCCGCGCGCTGGCCACGGAACTTGGCGTGGCGCGCCAGACGGTGGTGCTGGCCTATGAGCGGCTCGCTGCCGAGGGTTACGTCCGCGCCCGCACCGGCAGTGGCACCTATGTCTCGCCCGACCTGCCGGATGCAGCCCCGGCCCCGGTCGCGCCGCCGCAGACCGCGGCCAATGTGCTGTCGCGCCGTGGCAGCGTTCTGGCGGACATCCCAGCGTCGGCGGCCGCGCGCGGCGCAGGCGTAGGCAACCTGCTCGCCGGAGGACTGCCTGCGCCTGACCTCTTCCCGCTGCGCGCTTGGTCGCACTGCGCGATGCGTGTCCTGCGCGTTATGCCGGCCGAATGCGCCGGCTACCCGCCGCCACAAGGCCTGCACGCGCTTCGCACACAGATCGCCGCGCATCTGGCAGCCACACGCGGACTGATCGCCGACGCCGACTGCATCGTCGTCACGGCCGGTACACAGCAGGCGCTGCGCATTGCCGCAGAGCTGTTGCTCGATCCGGGTGACCGGGCCTGGGTCGACGACCCCGGGTACATCGCCGGCCGTGGCGCTCTGATCGCCGCCGGCGCGGTGCCTGTGCCGGTGCCAAGCGATGCCGATGGATTGGACGTCGCCGCCGGCATAGGGCTGGCGCCAGAGGCACGGCTGGTGCTGACCGCGCCGTCACACACGACGCCGCTCGGTGGTGCGCTGCCGATCGGCCGCCGCCTCGCGCTGCTGGAATGGGCCCACCGCGCCGATGCATGGGTGCTGGAGGACGACTGCGATTCCGAATTCCGCTGGGAAGGCCATCCGTTGCCGCCGCTCGCGACGCTCGATCGGGCGGGTCGAGTGATCTACTGCGGCACGTTCAGCAAGACCTTGGCACCGGCATTGCGACTGGGCTTCGCGGTGGTACCGGCGCCGTTGGTCCCCGCGTTCGTGCGCGCCCACACGCTACTGGACCGCGGCACGGACGCTCTGGGCCAAGCGATTCTCGCCGAGTTCATGCGCGAGGGCCTGCTCGCGCCGCACATCCGGCGGATGCGGACGGAATATGGTCGCCGACGGGCCGCCGTGCTGACGGCTTTGGCCCGGTATGCACCTACGCTGCGACCCATTCCCGCCCCAGGCGGGTTGCACATGGTGGCGTACCTGCCGGAGGGAATGAACGAAGCCGCCGCGTTACAGGCCTGCCGCGACCGCGGCCTAGCCGTCATGCCGCTGCGCGCTTACTACGCCGGAGCGCCGCGCGCGAACGGGCTGGTGTTGGGCTTTGCCGGCACGCCAGTGTCGTTGGCGGGCGACGCGGCACGACGGCTCGCAGGCGCGTTGCGTGCGGTCGGCTGATCGCCAGGGCCTCCGCCCCTTGATCCGCCGTGTGGGTCGGGCCAGCCAGCAGGCGTTGGCGTTTGGATCCAGAGCAGAGGCTTCGCCTTTGCAGTCCGCCTGTCCGGCGTATGACCGGCCCCAAAGGCAATGCCCTTGGCAGAGTTCCCAACGGCGGAGCCTCTTGATCGGAGGCGCGTGACGGAAGGCCCCGACGCAGTCGGTGCCGCCCCGCTCAGGCTGCGGCGCGCGTTTCTTGCTTCGAGCGCGCACGCTGGATGCGGCGCTTCAGCGCGCGCGCCTCAAGCGTCAGCTTCGCATCGGGCGTCTGCAGCAGAAAGGCGTCGATGCCGCCGTTGTGCTCGATCGTGCGGATGGCGCGCGTGGAGAGGCGCAGCCGCACCGCACCGCCAAGCGCGTCGGAGAGCAAAGACGTGTCCTGCAGATTTGGCAGGAAACGGCGACGGGTCTTGTTGTTGGCGTGGCTGACATTGTTGCCGGTCAGCACGCCCTTGCCCGTGATCTGGCAGCGGCGGGACATAGAAAAACCTCGGCTCAGAGCGGAAGGCGCGCGTTATGACGGCGGTGCGGCGGCGCGTCAAGCCAGGGTGCTGACCTGACGCCGGCGGATTGCATCATGCTCGCGGGACCTGTCGACCCAGACCACGCCGACGGTCGCGGCGGAGGCCCTCGGCGCTTGCCGCACCCGCAGACCTCACGCGTGTGGTGCCGGGTGCGACGGCTTCCTTACCGCGTCACCGTAACGGTCGTACGAAGCACCGCATAGCCGGGAATGAGCTGCACGACGAAGCGGTCGGTGCCAGTGAATCCCGGGTCCGGCGTGTAGTCAATGCGCGTGCTGTCGCCGACAGGGTGGATGAAGACTTTGCCGTGGGCAGGCGGCTCGGTGAGCAGACCGGCGGCATAGGGCCGGCCATCGAGCTGGACGCTGATCGCGCACCAGCCGCCATCGTTGGCCACCCGCATGGTTGCCTCAACCGTCCTTCCGCTGCTCAGCTGCGGGCGAGACGCAACGCATTGCCGCGCGCCGCCGGTCATATCGACCGAGAACACCGGCGCCCCGGTCGGCACCGGGGACACCGGCCGTGCGCAGCCAGCGAACGCCGTGCAGGCGGTGAGCCACAGAATACGGCGCCATCGCCGCGGCGAGAGTGTCAGCAAGCGCCTGCCTCCAGGTCGATCGTGGGACGCGGCGTCTAGCAGATGGAATGAGGCCCGTCAGCCCAGGACGTGACGCCATACCCGTTGTCCCGGTGCGGCGACAACTGTCCTGCCATGACCACGCGACGGCAAGCGGCGCAAGATCAGTGCAACTGTATCCAGCTCCCCGGATGGCGGACACTTGCCGGCCTGACCAACCTGGACGTTGCGATGCGAACCGAATGGACCTTGCCATCCAGCTCGCGATCCCAGAAATTCAGGAACCTGCGGAGCACCGGATATTCCGGGGCGAGGTCGAGTTCCTGCCAGATATAGGCCTGCAGGACCGCAGGGTGGTCCGGCATATGGTAGACGATCTCCGCCGTGGTCAGGCGGTAGTCCTTCAATTGCAGGGCAAGGCTCATGCGTCCTCTCTGGTTCTCTCGAAGGGCGATTCTTCGGTGTTGCTGCGCCAGAACGGATGAGGCGACCCGCAGCGGCAAATTGCAAGAATAAGCACATATATTTCAATAAGTTGGCACTCACTTCGGGAGATTGCTGCCGGCCCTCGGCGGCGCTTGGCCGCCGACACGAGACGATCCCTTGACTCGATAAAATCGGGGGCCTAGATGCGCTGGCACTCCCCGAGCGGGAGTGCTAACACCGTCGCCGGACTTCCGGCTGCGTCCGTTGGCGCCAGGTCCAATCATCTATTTCTGAGACACCTCAGGAGCGAAGCGTATGAAGTTCCGTCCCCTGCACGACCGCGTGGTCGTTCGCCGGATCGATGCCGAGGAAAAGACTGCCGGCGGCATCATCATTCCCGACACGGCCAAGGAAAAGCCGATGGAGGGCGAAGTGATCGCCGTCGGCCCCGGTGCGCGCAATGAACAAGGCCAGCTCGTGGCACTCGACGTCCAGGCCGGCGACCACATTCTGTTCGGCAAGTGGTCCGGCACCGAGGTCAAGCTCGACGGTGAGGAACTCCTGATCATGAAGGAGTCCGACATCATGGGCATCGTCGAGGGCGGCGCGGCCGCCAAGCGCAAGGCCGCCTGAACCCAACCCCATCAGACAGCAAGACGAGGGAATTGAAATATGGCTGCGAAGGAAGTTCGCTTCGGCGGTGACGCGCGCGCGCGCATGCTGCGCGGCGTCGACATTCTCGCCGACGCGGTGAAGGTCACACTGGGGCCGAAGGGCCGCAACGTCGTGCTCGATAAGAGCTTCGGCGCACCGCGCATCACCAAGGACGGCGTCACCGTCGCCAAGGAAATCGAGCTTGGCGACAAGTTCGAGAACATGGGCGCGCAGATGGTGCGCGAGGTCGCCAGCAAGACCAACGACATCGCCGGCGACGGCACCACGACCGCAACGGTTCTGGCGCAGGCAATCGTGCGCGAGGGTTCCAAGGCGGTCGCCGCCGGCATGAACCCGATGGACCTGAAGCGCGGTGTGGATCGCGCGGTGAACGCCGTCGTCGATGAGCTGAAGAAGCGCTCGAAGAAGATCACCACCCCGTCCGAGACGGCCCAGGTGGGCGCCATCGCCGCCAACGGCGAAGACGAGATCGGCAAGATGATCTCCGAGGCGATGCAGAAGGTCGGCAACGAGGGCGTCATCACGGTCGAGGAAGCCAAAGGCATCCAGACCGAGCTCGACGTCGTCGAGGGCATGCAGTTCGACCGCGGTTATGTTTCACCGTACTTCATCACCAACGCCGAGAAGATGATCGCCGAGATGGACCAGCCGTACGTGCTGATCCATGAGAAGAAGCTGAGCGGCCTGCAGCCGATGCTGCCGCTGCTGGAGAGCGTGGTGCAGTCCGGCCGTCCGCTGGTGATCGTGGCGGAAGACGTGGAAGGCGAGGCGCTGGCCACCCTGGTCGTCAACAAGCTGCGCGGCGGCCTGAAGGTCGCGGCGGTGAAGGCGCCTGGCTTCGGCGATCGCCGCAAGGCCATGCTCGAGGACATCGCGATCCTCACCGGCGGCCAGGTGATCAGCGAGGACCTCGGCATCAAGCTCGAGAACGTCACCGTGAACATGCTCGGCAAGGCGAAGAAGGTGCTCATCGAGAAGGAGAACACCACGATCGTCGAAGGCGCCGGCAAGAAGGACGACATCAAGGGTCG
>JASHVB010000282.1 GCA_030039695.1 Acetobacteraceae bacterium | reverse complement strand
ACGTGGACGTCGCCGAAATTGTTGACGGTGCGATTGTAGAAGAACACGTCGTTCTGCCAGTAGCCGCCGTCATAGCCGGCGCCGAAATAGCCGAAGCCGTAATCGATGCCGCCGTAGAAGCCGACCGTTGCGCCCCAGTAGCCCGGGACGAAGACATAACCGCCGTTGACCCAGGCCCAGTAGGCGGGGGTCCAGAGTAGCCCGGGCGCTGGCGGCAGCACCCACGTGCCGGGCACCCAGTAATAACCCTCCGGTCCCCAGGCCCAGTAGCCAGGGGCCCAGATGTAACCGGGCGCCGGGATCGGCGGTTGCTCGTAGATCGGCAGTTCCGGCGGCGGGATCGGCACGCTGACGCCGACCGCCACCTGCGCCTCTGCCGCCGGCAACGCCATCCCCGCGCCCAGTGCCAACAAGAGGGGGACCACGAAGCGGAGATGGCGCATCAGCGGGCCTCGGCGGAGATTGTTGGCCCGCATCAAAGACGCGACGGCATGGCGTTTTTTGGGCGTCGTGCCACTGCCGCGCGCGGCGCTGGCCGCGCGCGGCATGCAGGTGTGTTCGCATGGCGGCCACGCATGGCGTTGCGCATGACTGTCACGGCAACGTGACACTTGACGCGGGTGCAACGGACCTCGTAAACGCCGCCCCGGGTCACGCCCCCCCACCGGGGCGCTTCTCTTCTGCAAGGGAGAGCCGCAATGGCAGCTGCCGCGCCGCCGGACATGCGTCCGGCCAATCCCAATTTCTCATCCGGTCCATGCGCCAAGCGTCCTGGCTTTTCGTTGGGAGCGCTGTCGGGTGCGTTGCTCGGCCGCAGTCATCGCGCCGCTGCGCCGAAGGCGCGGCTGGCCGAAGTGATCGAGCGCTCGCGCGCGATCCTCGGCATGCCGGACGACTGGCGGCTGGGCATCGTCCCGGCGTCCGACACCGGCGCAGTGGAGATGGCGCTGTGGTCGATGCTCGGCTCACGCCCGGTCGATGTGTTGGCATTCGAAAGTTTCAGCCAGGGCTGGGCGAGCGATGTGACAAAGCAATTGCAGCTTCCTGGCGTGCGCGTACTCACCGCGCCATACGGGCGGCTGCCGGATCTGCAGGCGGTGGATTTCTCGCATGACGTGGTGTTTGCATGGAACGGCACCACGTCCGGCGTACGCGTGCCGAACGGCGAGTGGATCGCCACCGAACGCGCCGGGCTGACGATCTGCGACGCGACATCGGCAGCGTTCGCGATGGATCTCGCCTGGGACAAGCTCGATGTCGTTACCTGGTCCTGGCAGAAGGTGCTGGGCGGCGAGGCGGCGCACGGCATGCTCGCGCTGTCGCCACGCGCGGTGGAGCGGCTGCTCACTTACCAACCAGCCTGGCCGCTTCCCAAGATTTTCCGCCTGACCAGCGGCGGAAAACTGATCGAGGGCATCTTCAAGGGTGAGACGATCAACACGCCATCGATGCTGTGTGTCGAGGACGCGGTCGATGGCCTGCGCTGGGCGGAATCGATCGGCGGTTTGCCGGCACTGACCGCGCGGTGCGAGGCGAACCTGACCGCCGTGGCGCGGTGGGTTCTGCGCTCGGACTGGGCGGGATTTCTGGCGGAGGATCCGGCGACGCGGTCATGCACGTCAATCTGTCTGAAGATCGTCGCGCCGTGGTTCATCGCGCTGGCGCCCGACGCGCAGGCAGCGGCGGCGAAGCAGCTGGCGTCGTTGTTGGAAAAGCAAGGCGTGGCCTACGACGTTGCGGCGTATCGCGATGCGCCGCCCGGCCTGCGCATCTGGGGCGGCGCAACGGTCGAGACACGCGATATCGAAGCGCTGCTGCCATGGCTCGATTGGGCACACGCGACAGTGGCAACCACACGAGCGTAGTGGCCCGTCCCCAATGTGTCATTGCGAGGAGTGCAGCGAAGCCGCAATCCCCCACGGGAGCGCTTCGTCGGTTCGCTATCGCGAATGACAAGAAAACGCCTGGACATCCCTCACATCACCTGAGGCAAGCCCCCCCATGCCGAAAGTCCTGATCAGCGATAAACTCTCGCCAGCGGCGGTTGAGATCTTCCGCGACCGCGGCATTGAGGTTGACCTGAAGCCCGGCCTGTCGCCTGCCGAGCTCCGCACGATCATCGCACCGTACGACGGCCTGGCGATTCGTTCCGCCACCAAGGTGACGCGCGAACTGCTCGACGCCGCGACCAACCTGAAAGTCGTCGGCCGCGCCGGTATCGGCGTCGACAACGTCGACATAAGGTCCGCCACCGCGCGCGGCGTCGTGGTGATGAACACGCCGCACGGCAACACCATCACCACGGCCGAACATGCGATCGCCATGATGTTTGCACTGGCGCGGCAGATTCCCGATGCGTCGCAATCCACCCGCGCCGGCAAGTGGGAAAAAAACCGGTTCATGGGCGTCGAGCTCACCGCCAAGACGCTGGGCCTGGTCGGCTGTGGCAATATCGGCTCCATCGTCGCCGAGCGCGCGATCGGCCTGAAAATGAAAGTCCTCGCCTACGACCCCTACCTGACCGAGAAGCGTGCACTTGATCTCGGCGTGGAGAAGGTCGATCTCGATACGCTGCTCGCGCGTGCCGATATCATCACGTTGCACACGCCGCTGACCGACGCGACGCGCAACATTATCTCGCACGAAGCCCTGGCGAAGACTAAGAAAGGCGTGCGTGTCATCAACTGCGCGCGCGGCGGGCTGGTGGACGAAGCGGCACTCGCCGATGCCATCAGGTCCGGCCATGTCGCCGGCGCGGCACTTGACGTATTCGAGAACGAACCCGCCACCGACTCGCCCCTGTTCCGCTTCGACAACGTCGTCTGCACCCCGCATCTCGGTGCGGCAACGACCGAGGCGCAGGAAAACGTCGCCCTGCAGATCGCCGAGCAAATGAGCGACTTTCTGCTAACCGGCGCGGTGTCGAATGCGATCAACATGCCGTCTGTCTCGGCCGAGGACGCGCCGCGCCTGAAGCCCTACATGGAACTCTGCCGACTGCTCGGTGGCTTCGCCGGCCAACTGACACAGGCGCGCGAGGGCGTGATCCGCCGCGTCGCCATCGAATACGAGGGCCTTGTCGCCGCGCTGAACACGCGCCCGCTGACCGCGGCCGTACTCGCCGGGCTGATGTCGCCGCTGATGGAAGGCGTGAACATGGTGAATGCCGGCGTCGTCGCGCGCGACCACGGCATTGATGTCGCGGAAACCGTGCACGATCGGCCGAGCGAGTATCTGACCCTGGTGCGTGTCACCATCGAAGCCGACCAGCTGACCCGCTCCGTCGCCGGCACCCTGTTCGCCGGCTCCCGCCCGCGCATCGTCGAGATCAAAGGCATTAAGGTAGAGGCTGATTTCGCGCCGCACATGCTCTACGTCACCAACCAGGACAAGCCGGGCTTCATCGGCCGCTTCGGCGCAACGCTGGCTGGTGCGGGCATTAACATCGCGACGTTCCATCTCGGGCGCGCCGCGCTGGGCGGCGATGCAATCTGCCTGGTCTCGGTGGACGAG
>JASHVB010000281.1 GCA_030039695.1 Acetobacteraceae bacterium | reverse complement strand
CGTGTTCAATCTCGGCGGCGAGTTCTTCGGCTTATTCAACCGCTGTCCGCACCAGGGCGGACCGATGTGCGAGTGCATCCTCACCGGCTTGGTCGAGTCCGACGATCCCGGGCGCTATAAATATTCGCGCGCCGGTGAGATCCTGCGGTGTCCCTGGCATGGTTGGGAATTCGACGTGCGAACTGGGCAGTCGTACTGCGATCCGACAAAGATCAGCGTGCGGAGTTATCCGGTCGAAGTAGCGCCGGGCCAGCGCGTGGCGCAGGGACCGTATGTGGCGGAAACCATCCCGGTGACGGTGGAAGAGCAATACGTCGTGGTGGAAATGCAGTGACCTCCCCACTTTCATCGCGAGGGAAGCGGGAGACCGCCTCAGCATTTCTACCAGCGCAACCAAAATGCGGTCAGGTCAGTTTCCGCTTCAGCGCGTCGTTCACCAGCGCCGGATTACCCTTGCCGCCCATCGCGCGCATCACCTGACCAACAAAGAAACCGAACAATTTCTCCCGACCGGCCTTGTACTCCGCTACTTTGTCAGCGTTCGCGGCAAGCACCGTTGCAACTGCGGCATCGATCGCGCGGGTATCGGTCACCTGTCGCAGACCTTTCTCATCAACGATCACCGCGGGATCCTTGCCGGTTTCCACCATCGCGTCGAACACGTCCTTGGCAATTCGTCCGTTGATCGTGTTGTCGGTGATTAGATCCAGCAGCTTGCCGAGCGACGCGGCGGTCACCGGCGACGTGTCGATGCCAAGCCCGCGACGGTTCAGCGCGCCGAACAAGTCGCCCATGATCAAGTTGGCCGCCGCCTTTGCGTCGCGGCCTTTGGCCACTGCCTCGAAGAAATCCGCCGTCGCGCGTTCGCCAACCAGGACCGACGCGTCGTAAGCAGAAAGCCCGTACTCGCGCATGAATCGAGCACGTTTTGCATCTGGTAGTTCTGGCAGCGATGCTTTCAGCGACGCAATCCAGTCCTCCTCCAGCACCAGCGGCAGCAGGTCCGGATCGGGGAAATATCGGTAGTCGTGCGCATCCTCTTTGCTTCGCATCGACCGCGTCGTACCCCGCGCGCTATCGAACAGACGCGTCTCTTGCTCGACGATGCCGCCGGATTCCCAGACGTCGACCTGGCGCTTCGCCTCCGCTTCGATTGCCTGCATGACGAAGCGGATCGAATTGACGTTCTTTACCTCGCAACGCGTGCGATACGGTTCGCCGTACCTGCGCACCGAAACGTTTACGTCGGCACGCATGGAGCCCTCCTCCATGTTGCCGTCGCAAGTTCCGAGATAGCGCATGATCGCACGCAGCTTGCGTAAGTAAGCGCCGGCTTCCTCCGGCGTCCGGATGTCGGGTTCGGACACGATCTCCATGAGCGCGACGCCGGCGCGGTTCAGGTCGATATACGACTTGGTGGGGTGCTGGTCATGCAGCGATTTCCCCGCGTCCTGTTCCAAGTGCAACCGCGTCACCCCGATCTGCCGCGTGCTGCCATCGCTGAGCTCGATCTCGACCGTGCCCTCGCCGACGATCGGATGCTGGTACTGACTGATCTGATAGCCCGCCGGCAAATCGGCGTAAAAATAGTTCTTGCGGTCGAAGCGGCTGACCGTGTGGATGTGCGCATTCAGGCCAAGTCCGGTGCGCACGGCCTGCGCGACGCACTCGCGGTTGATGACCGGCAGCATGCCGGGGAAGGCGGCATCGACGAAGCTGACCTGTGTGTTCGGCGAGGCGCCAAATTCGGTGGCGGCGCCAGAGAACAGCTTGGCCTTGCTGATCACCTGGGCGTGGACTTCCAGGCCGACGACGACTTCCCAGGCGCCGGTCTGGCCTTCGATGGCGTAGCTCATGCTTGGTCCTTCAGCGCCAATTCGCTCGCGCATGCCGCTATTATCCGCGGTAACCGGCGACGGCAACAGGACGCATCTTATCGCAATCGGGCGGCCGTTGACAGCGTGGTCAGAAAAGGTGCAACCACAGACGATACTGATGAACACTGATGCTTTTCGTGACGGATGGAGATCTGACATCCCTGTCAGCTATCACTGGCGTTGATCACAATCCGAGTGTTCGGCCGGGTTGAGGCGGCACAGCCGGCAGATCAGCACTTCGTCGGAGGCGCGAGCACGACGCGATCGACGCTCAGAATGCCGGGAGGAGGTGCCACTGTCTGTCTGCGCTCACTGCGCCGGCCGTACCCTTCCGGCCACCACCCGCACCTTGCGCGGTGCTGCGAGCCAGATAGCGCCTGCGGACACCAGACTTGCCCCAAACCCCATCCAGAACGCCGCGGTGTAATTACCCGCCGCATCGTGCAGCACGCCGGTCAGCCAGGGTCCAGCCGCGCCGCCCGCCACTGCCGTCAGCATCAGCGTGCCAAAGATGGTTCCGAACTGCCGCCCCTGAAACAACTCCGCCGGGATAGCGCTCAGCACCGAGACAATCCCGTAGCCCAGGAACCCCTGCACGAGCACCATCAGCCACAGGAGCAACGCCGTCGGGAGATGTTCCAGCAGCAGCAGCACGAGGTAGCAGAGGGCGAAGCCGAGATTGCCGATCGTCCACACCCATTCTCGCCCAACCCGGTCGGACATGTGCCCCAGCGCGATCTGCCCCGGAATGCCGGCCAGACTGACGAAGCCTAGCGCCCAGGCCGCCAGGATCGGGCTGAACCCGATCTCGGTCAGGTATTGTGTCTGGTGCACCTGCACGGCGTACCAGGCGTAGAGCGCGCAGAAATATCCCAGCGCAAGCCACCAGAACCGCGCGGTCCCCATCGCCCGTGCCAGCGTCCAGTCCATCGCCGCCCAATCGGCATCCACCACGTTGGCGACCCGTCGCTCCGCCGCCTGTGTGTTTGACTCGCCGTCGGGATACAGGCCGATGTCTTCCGGGCGGCGGTGCAGCAGCAGATTCAGTGGCGCAAGCACCGCGATCAGCACGATGCCCAGGGTGGCGCACGCCGTGCGCCAGCCTGCGTACTGAATGAACGCTTGCAGCCACGGCAGGATGACGATCGAGCCGACGCCAACGCCGGAGAACGCTAGCCCCATTGCCAGGCCCCGCCGGCGCACGAACCAATTGGGCAGGAACAACCCCTGGCCGGTGTAGCCCAGGCAGACGCTGCCGCTGCCCACCAGCACGCCGAGCGTTGCGTAAAGCTGCCAGGGCTGGCGGATCTGCGTGGCGAGCAGCAGCCCGCTGCCCATGAGCAGCACGCCCAGCTCCATCACCGCGCGTGGCCCGCGCGTGTCCATCAACCGCCCGAGCCATGGGCTCAATGCAGCTGATACCAGAAAACCAAAGGAGAATGCGCCGGCGGTAACCCCGCGGCCCCAACCGAATTCAGCGAGAATCGGTGGGAACAGCAACGAGAAGGCCGTGCGGGCGTTCACACCGATCCCCATGGTGACGAACACCACGCCGACGATGATCCAGCCGTAGAACATGGGAGGCCGCGCGGAGAGCGATCGGGACGGCACGGCATTCACCTGTCTTGCTGTGGCCACGGCGGCCACATGATTACCCCGCGCCGTCGGGTCAGCGAAGCGGGAGACGTTTTGTTGATCAAATTGTCGCACGATCCGGGCTGGTCCGGCCAGCCGCCGATCGATGTTCCCGACGTGGACAACCGCTTGCTCAGCTTCGCCTTCGCCCGTGCCGGCCCGCTGATAGAAGGGCGGCCCGACGCCGCCATCACCTCGAGGGCCCGCGGATTCCGCGCGCAGTTCGGTCAGGAGCCGGAAGGCCGTGTCCGGTGCATCGTGCACAGCCTGATTGCGGGCACCAATCCGCAGGCGCTGCGCGGGATGCTGCCGGAACCACGGGGCATGGCCGCGTCGCGTCGCGTCGGCGACGCCGCGCCTGAGCGATACTGCGTCCACGCCGTGCGCGGTGGCCACTCCGGCGCTGCCCGGCCAGGAACCGGGGCTCCGCGTCACGATCAGGCCGTCACCGGCGGGGACCGCTCGCCGCTCGCGCAGCCGTTTGTGTCGGCGAACATCCGAGGCACCCCCGAGGAGGAGCATTCCGAGGCAGGCGAGCATGGCACACTTGGCTCGGTCGACGTGAAGGATTTGCCTGCCCCGATCAGAGACCGCTTCGCCGAACGTACTGCTCTGGCCGAACGGATCGAGCACTCGCTGGGCGAGACCGCCGGCGTGGTCGCCAGTCGGCCTGGCAATCGTCGCTGTGGCCGCGCCGAACGGGACGTCGCGAACCTGCCGGCACTGATTGCCGACATCGAACGTCTGCTCCCTCAGCGATGGGCGCAATCTGCCAACCCGGTGGACAGTCCGGCAACCGCCAGGCACCGGCTAACGTCGGTTCAACGGTCGTTACCGCATATCCGGGCGCTGCAACCTCTGCGGCTCGCGTTCTGCTCCAGCACCGATGCCGAACACGCTGTCAGGCGGTGAAAGCATGAAATGCACAGCAAGCCGATGCACGTCGAGAGGTCCTATGCTCTCACACTGGTGCAGCCGGACCTCGGCTTCCCAGGCAGAGCCTCCAATTCCACGCAGAGGCTCTGCAGAGAGCATGAGTGCTCCACCTTCACTGCTGGACTTGGGCATGCTGCTGCGTTGTGCCACGCTCGGCGCCGCACCATCACCGCCGCACCATCACCGCCGGACATTCTGCGCCATGTTTCCCGCAAGAGAGCAGCTTACAATTTGCTTCGCTCACGCCGCGTATCAGATGCAGGCCTGCTTCGACAAGCTCCACACCGGCATCAACAGCTTCGAGCTGCGCGACCGCGCGGAACTTGACCGCCGGATTGACGAAGCCGACGTGCTGGTGATTTCCGGCCTATGGCACAACAATCTGATCGAGCTCGGCCGGCGTCTGCGGTTCATCCAGTCGATCGGATCCGGCACCGACCAGTTCGATCGCGAAGCGCTGACCGCGCGCGGCATCCGTCTCGCGAGCGCGGCGGGCGTCAACGCGCGCGCGGTGGCGGAGCATGCCATGGCCCTGATCCTGGCACTTGCCCGTCGTCTACCGGAGGCACGGGACAATCAGGGTCGCCATGTTTGGCGCGGAATGATCAGCGACCTGACGCAGCGTGAGGACGAACTCGGTGGCAAGACGCTGCTGGTTATTGGCCTGGGCCGCATCGGCGGCCGCCTAGCGCAGCTTGGCAAGGCGTTCGACATGCGCGTGATCGGCTTCCGCCGCGACCCGGCGTCGGGACGCGACGCCGCGGACTCCATACACACGCTGGCTGAACTGCCAGACTTCCTGCCACAGGCGGATTATCTTGCGCTGACCTGCCCATTGACGGACGCAACGCGCGGGCTGATCAACGCGCGCGCGCTCGCGCTGTTGCGGCCTGGCGCGAGCGTGGTGAACTGCGCGCGCGGTCCGTGCGTGGTGGAAGCCGATCTGGTCGCGGCATTGCAGGCGGGCCGCATCGCCGGCGCCGCGCTGGACACCACGGATCCCGAGCCGCTGCCGGCTGAATCGCCGCTGTGGGGCATGGCGAATGTCTTGATTACGCCGCACACGGCGGGCGAGACGCGGAA
>JASHVB010000280.1 GCA_030039695.1 Acetobacteraceae bacterium | reverse complement strand
CATGCCGCCTTGATCCGTCTGGGGTCCGCGGGCGATGAGGGCGGTGGCGCCATGAATTCCGGCCCGACCGGATCTTTGATCGTTTCACCCAGGATCTGGTCGATCGCGCGCATCCCCGCCTCGTCCACCGACCAGCCCAGAGCGTCATTGACGGGCGTCAATTGGTCGGGTCGTCGTGCGCCCCAAAGTGCGATCACTTTGCCGCGATCGAGCAACCAGCGGATCGCCAGGGCCAGCACCGTCTTGTCGTAACGGGCGCGTGCGAGCGCATCGAGCTGACGGACGGCCGCAAGATACTCACTGCGCCTGGGCGCGACGAATTTGGGATCCGTCCTGCGCAGATCATCGCCCGAGAATTCCGTCTCTTCGCTGATCCGTCCGGTGAGCAACCCACGACAAAGCGCGCCATAGGCGAGAACAACCAATCCGGCACGCTCCGCATAGGGAAGCACATCGCGCTCAATCTGCCGTTCAAACAGGTTGTACGGCGGCTGTACAGTCCGCAATGAGGCCGCGCTTTTGAACCGATCCATCTGAGCTGGGCTGAAATTGCTGACCCCGATCGCGCGGATCTTGCCTTCGCGCTGGAAGCTCCCCAGCACCGCGGCTGTCTCCTCGAACCGAACCGACTCGTCCGGCCAATGGACCTGGTAGACGTCGATCACATCGGTTCGCAAACGACGCAACGAGTCTTCGAGTTCCCGACGCAGCCGAGCCGGCGAGGAGTCCCGGTACACCTTGCCGTCACGCCATGCCAGACCGACCTTAGTGGCGATCAACGCCCGCTGGCGACGCCCGTCCGCGAGTGCCTTCCCGACCAGCTCTTCCGCATGGCCGAAGCCATAGACGGGGGCTGTATCGATCAGGTTGATGTCCTGGTCGAGTGCCGCATGAATGGTGTGAATCGCGTTGGCATCATCGCTGCCCCCCCACATCCACCCGCCAATCGCCCAGGTGCCGAGGGCAATGCGCGATGCCTTCGTACTGAGGCCGGGGATCTCAATCAATTCCATCATGACGCTCCTTAACACGCCTCGCTCTGTCCTGGGCACCAGATGGTCGGTGCGTCCCGTCCGGTAAGCGGCACCACACTCGAAGCAGCTCTGCGCAGCTGGCAAAGGCGGGCCGGCTTGCGTCACCGCCCGCACGTCCCATGCAGCACCGCTGCGAGGCGCGCGTTACGCTTCTGTGAAGGTGTGCTACGCTTCTGTGAATGTCGATTGTACCGCCCGCTGAATTTGAGATGCCGAAGGTCCACGCGGTCCAATCCGCCAGTGTGGCGTTGCGTAAGTCTCGTCACTCCCGCGTACCCTGCGACCGAGCAGAACAGCGCAGCGCGACTGGATGTCAGGCTGACGTCGGCAGTGCGTGTCCCTATGCCAAACGTTCATTGAGCTATGACTTTGTGGGGCGATGTCGTTCAACAGCGACGCACTATATCGGGGTGAATGATTCGCTCCTGTTGGTCACGGGTGGTTTTGTCAGCCCACCCAACAAGAATGAGGCGCAGCACGATTATGTTCTCCCGCCGTAATATGCTCGGCTTCGGCGCCGCTGGAGCCTTGACTGCCAGCGTCGCTGCGATCCTTGCAGCCGTTTTTGGCGATCCTGACGAGCCGCCGCAGGGTGCCATCACTGTGCCTTCCGGCGGCCGGTCCGATCCTGGCCCGAGAAGTTTGATCTGGCATCACGATTCCCCGACGCAACCAACCCGCCCGCAACAAATGTTGAAGGTGCCCCTTGGACGCCGGGCAATATGGGGCCAAAGAGTCGGCGATGGGTAAGGCGAGAGCCGCATACACGCCGAAATTCCGACGGCAGACGACGAGGCTGGCGCGAGCCGGGCGCTCGGCCGAAGACCTATCGCGTGAGTTCGGATCAACCGCAAGGTCGATGCGCAATTCGGTGGCGCAATCTGATCGCGGCAAAAGCCCTGGCGAGGGGAGTTGTGAACGGTGGAATGGGCGCAATTCAACCGGCCAAGAGAACAGAACCGCCGGCTCCGGCGGGGGCGTGAGAACTTGCGGCGGTAATCACGCTGGATAAAGCGCAGCACAGCCAAACGGTGCAGTGAGCCGGAACTTCTAGGAGATGCTTCGGGCGTCGGTAACACGGTTGGACAAATACGAGGTGGGCGCGAGCAACTCGCTATGCCCGTATAGACGCCATGTCGTCCTGCCGCGCTCAAGCCCCACCTCGACAAACGGGTCCTGCCCGGAGCGCCGTGCTAAGTGCTGTATTGCCCACAATCGAATTCATCGATTGTCCTAATCAAAAGATAGCATTGGTCGCGGTGCGATTGCACACCATCTGACGCCACAGTATAAGAGCGGATGGTGATAGACATGTTTGGATACGAAGCTCCTGCCGCACTGGCGTGCGCGCGCTACGTGTTGCTGCTGTCCTTTCTCGCTTCGTGTACCGGCTCTCCTGACACCCTCGCGTTGCGGCCGGACTTCGAAGTGATGACGCCCGCCGGCATTGCGAGCGTAAGCATGCGTCAGTCGCCGGTTGGAATGTCCGACGCCGAATTTAGCAGAGTGGTGACGGAAGGCATGGAGTGCGCGGGTTACCGAAGTGTGGACCATGGCGGGGTCAACCAACCATATCCCTTACAACGTATCGTGTGGCACGTAATCCCATCCGGTCCAAGACCAAATTCACGCCTGGTCGTGAATGTCTTCAATGGGAAATACCCGTACGCTTATGAAGAAGCCACTGTATCTAATAACGAATCGCCGCAGGTGATTACCTCCGACATTGCCTCAATATCCGAGCGTCTGCTTGACGATATCGCCGCTCAGGCGAATGCCCACGAGGTTGCGAACAGGCAAGCGGCGCAGGGGCTGACAAGCGGCGCATCATGATCACGAGCGGCGGCACTGGGCACCGAGGCCGACCAAAGCGGGGCCATGCCCCTACGGAGTGTCCGGGGAGAAGTGACCATCGGTTCGTATTTGCAACAATGTGACGATGGCGTTTTCATCGGCATTTGTTACGTACAGGTTGCCAGCCAGTGCGGTATTCAGCCTTTGGCGTACCGTCTGACGGCGGCCAACATGTTTTGCCCTCGCCCGGATGGTGCGCCTAGCAGTGTGGCAGCACGTCGCGCGTGTCACTGAAGTGCATGATTTCGGCCATGCTGAGAAAATATCGGTTGTGGCCATAGGGTCTCACGAAGCCCTGACACGGCCGCTTGTCCACGTTTCGCAGCGTTAGTACTTGAAGCCCGGCGCCAGCTTGCGCAAGTTCGCGTCCACTGGGGAAGCACGGCTCAACAGCCCGCGTTCCACCAGGAACCGGTCTGCCCCCAGATCTAGATACGCGCGCCCTGTCGGATTGGCTGCACAACCTCGTGCGCCAGGCTGGCTCTTGGCGTAGATCGGTAGTCAGGGATGGTCCGGGTTCCGCAGTTTCGGCTTGCTGCTCGGCGTGATTGTTCGGTCATCCTGGGCCACCGGGGGCAAACGAGGCTGTGGTTCGGCCGCCCGTGAGCGCGGCCGGGTTCGCGTCACGCCAATACACCTCTGTGTAGGTTCTGACCTGTCGCAGCGGCAGGTCTCTGGTCGTGCAGCCCCGAACCATCCAAGCCCGGTAAAGAATCGTGTTCTTCGTTGTCACGCACCGCCCATCTCCACGTCGCGCGCCTCGCGGCCGAACCCGACCATGACGGCGATGATGACCGCGCAAACCCCGGCAACGCCGGCCAGCGGCCAGGAATAGTTCCCGCCCAATCCGGACGCAATGGCGCTTTGAATCGTCGCGTTCGCCGCCGCCAGCAGATTACCGAGCTGATATGTGACGCCAGGGAATGTACCGCGGATCTCGGGCGGCGACAGCTCGTTGAGATGCGCCGGAATGACGCCCCAGGCACCTTGCACACAGATCTGCATCAAAAATGCACCCAGAGCCAGCGCCGCTGGCGAAGCAGCGAAAGCCCAGAGCGGGATTATCGGTATTGCGGCCACCGCCGCGATCACGATGGCGGTTCGCCGGCCGATGCGCTGCGAGACGCTGCCGACGCCGATGCCGGCCAGAATGGCACCGATGTTATAAATGATAGCGATTGTTGCTACTGTGCCAGTCGAGAACTTGTGCTGCACCTGCAGAAAGGTGGGATACAAGTCTTGGGTTCCGTGACTGAAGAAGTTGAAAGCAGTCATCAGCACCACCACGTAAACGGTTAGTCCGATGTTTCGGCGCAGGACTTCCCAGATCGACGGATGAGGCCCGGCCGTGCGGCGCGCTGCCCAATCCGGGCTCTCTGGCACCGCTCGCCGGATATACAGGACCAACAGTGCGGGCACTGCGCCGATAACGAACATTCCGCGCCACCCAACCAGCGGGAAGGCGATCCAATACACGATCGAGGCGAGCAGGTAGCCGCTCGGATAGCCGGCCTGCAGCAATCCGGAGACGGGGCCGCGCCAGCGGGCAGGAACTGACTCCATCGCCAGCGATGCACCGACGCCCCACTCGCCGCCCATGGCGATGCCGAAGAGGGCTCGCAGAATGAAGAAGACGGTCAGGTTCGGCGAGAAGGCAGTCGCCAGGTCCAGCACCGAATACATCAGGACGTTGGCAATCAGGGTTGGTCGCCGTCCGTAACGGTCGGCGATCCGACCGAAAATCCATGCGCCGAGCGCGCGCATCGCCAGCGTCAGTGTGATCGCGACCGTCACGGTGGTGACCGTGGTGGAGAACGTCTTCGCGATGTCGCGCAGGACGAAGACCATGATGAAAAAATCGAAGGCGTCGAGCATCCATCCGAGATATGTGGCGGCAACGACGTGACGCTGTTGCGAGGCGATCGCCATGGCCGTTCCTCCGGAGATTTGCGATTCGAATATAACAGCAGAGCACGACCGACCGCACCCGTCTCGTGTCGAGCCTCGTAGGACGGGCAAGCAACGCTCATGTTCTTGGTAAAGTCAAGAAATCGGGTGCTAAGCAGACGCTCGTGATAAAAGCCGAGAAGGGGGATGCAGATCTGTCGCTAGAAGACGATCGCGGCATGATTGAGCACGAACCTTGGGTCAAAGCGGTCTATCGCGTCGGCGGCCTCTCCGTCTTCAGCAAAGCCAAGATTCTGACCGCTTTGATGTGATCACCGTCGGTCGAACACCATCTCGCCGGTGGTAACGTCCATTTTTATCTGAAGGTTGCCGGGGGTTGGCGCCTGTGGCGACGCGGCCTTATCGGGGGCTGGAGTACCGCAGGCACCGAGGGATGACAGCACCGCGGCCGCGAGGATTAGGTTGCGGACCATATCGGCCTCCTACATTGACAGGTAGCTTCGGCCCTTCCGCGCCGGCGATCAAGGAACCGTCAGCGGCGGCCCACCTGCGCGGCGGCACGGCGCCATCAGCAAATGTACGCTGCTCGTTGTACGCTTGGCTACTTCACTGTAGCCACCGCACCGGTACCGATCCCCACATTGTTCATGCTGGTGCTGCGGGTACCCGACGCTGTGGCGCGGAGAAGGCCGCCTACGAGGTGTCACGCCTCGCGCATCGCGGTGCAGATTTGCCCTCGCAACCGTGGCAGTTGGATGCGCGCTCGCCGCATTCTTTGACCGCGCGAAGGGCACACCCCCTGGTGCGGATCTGGGCACACCAGTAAACTCGTCCGATCGTACCAAGGGAGGAATCGAAATGAAAGGCCATGTCGCAGCTTTCGGCATCGTC
The DNA here is from genome assembly GCA_030039695.1 of Acetobacteraceae bacterium. The sequence continues at coordinate 459 of JASHVB010000280.1, read as the reverse complement.
GTATATGCATTCGCCATATCGGCCTCTGCACCCGCCCGTGCCGATACGATCAGCCACGCAGTCTATGGCACTCTGCCCGACGGTCGCGCGGTTGACATCTATACGCTGCGCAACGCCGGCGGGATTGTGGTGCGCTTCCTCAGCCTCGGCGGCTGTATCACCGAGATCAGCACGCCCGACCGGCACGGGCATTTTGACAACATCGTCCTCGGTCATGACAACCTGGCCGGCTACGATTCGAACACCGGCTATTTCGGCGCCATCGTCGGTCGCTACGCCAACCGCATTGCCAAAGGCAGTTTCACCTTAAACGGCCACTCTTACCACTTACCCATTAACAATGGTCCCAACTCCCTGCACGGAGGTACCAGCGGGTTCAACCTGCAACTCTGGCAGGTCACGCCGCGGACGGTGCCACACGGTGTTGCGGCTGAACTCCGCTACATCAGTCCCGACGGC
>JASHVB010000279.1 GCA_030039695.1 Acetobacteraceae bacterium | reverse complement strand
AACCCTTCGCCGATTTGCTAATGCCTTGCCCAACCCCGCCGCCTCCCGCAGTATCGCCGACGCAATCGGGAGACGCCGCATGGGCCTGCACATCGACTACTACGTCTCGCTGAACTCACCGTGGACGCATATGGGCGGCGCGCGCATCGAGGCCTTGGCCATCGCGAACGACGCGACGATGCGTGTCTATCCGGTTGATTTCGGCACAGTGTTCGCCGGCTCCGGCGGTCTGCCACTGCCGCGTCGTTCACCGCAACGTCAGGCGTATCGGCTGATGGAGCTACGCCGCTGGCGCGACGAACTCAACATTCCGATCAATCTTCAACCAAAGCATTTTCCCGCTGATGAATCGAGAACCGCGCCCTGCGTCATCGCGGTGCGCGAGACGATTGGCGAGCAGCCGGCGATCAAGCTGGGGCATCGCATTCTAAAAGCCGTGTGGCAAAACGAGCTGAACCCGGGCGATCCCTCGGTGCTGGCCGTGCTGATCAAGGACGTTGGCCTCGATCCCGACGCCGTGATGAAGCTTGGCGCCGATCCGAAATGGACCGAGATGCGCAATCGGGACACTCAGGCGGCGCTCAACCGCGGCGTGTTCGGCGCGCCCAGTTACGTGATCGGCGATGAGATTTTCTGGGGCCAGGACCGGCTGGAATTTGTGCAGCGCCGCCTGGCGCGCGGCTGACCGTGCGCGTCTTCACCATGCTGCCGCAGCGCCACTGGGTGGACGTGGCGCCCGCAGCCCGCGATGCCGAGGCGGCCGGATTCGACGCGGTAATGACCGTCGAACTCAACCACGATTGGTACGCGCCACTCGTGGTCGCCGCATCGGCGACGCAGCGCGTCGAACTGACGCCATCCGTCGCCGTGGCTTTCCCGCGCAGCCCCACGGTGCTGGCGCAGCAGGCCTGGGACCTGCAGGCCAATTCGCGCGGGCGTTGCGTCCTGGGCCTCGGCAGCCAGGTAAAGGGCCATAACGAGCGCCGATTCGGCATCGCGTGGACTCCGCCCGCGCCACGGCTGCGCGATTACGTGCGCGCGCTGCGGGCCATGTGGCGTTGCTGGGAAACGCGCGGCCGGCTGAATTTCGACAGCCCAAACTACAAACTGACGCTGATGACACCGGATTTCGCGCCGGAGCCCATCGGTCTGCCGATGGTGCCGGTGACCATCGCTGCGGTGGGTGAGGCGATGCTGCGCGTGGCCGGCCAGGTCGCCGATGGAGTGCGCCTGCATCCGTTGTGCTCGCGCGATTATCTAGCCAAAGTCTGTTTGCCTAACCTTATGGAGGGGATGCGAAGGTCCGGGCGGAATCGCGCTCATTTCGATGTACACGGCGGTGGATTCATTGCGACAGGTCGCGATGAGGCAGCAGTGGCGAAGGCGATGGACGCCGTACGCCGGCGCATCGGCTTTTACGGCTCTACCCGCACCTATCTGCCGATTCTGGCGCTGCACGGGCTGGAAGATCTCGGCGCGAAGCTGCACCGCATGTCGGTGGAGGGCCGTTGGGATGCGATGGGCGCGGAAGTCCCCGACGATGTGGTGCGTATCTTCGCGGCCTGCGGCACCTACGACGACTTGTCGCGCGCAATAGAACAACGCTTCGGCAGCATCGCAGATTCAATCGACCTCCATTTCCCACCCGATACGCCGTTGGACCTGCAACGCGAACTTCTCAGCGATATCCGCCGCATCCCGCACACCTTCGCGGGCTTCGACACGAACTGGCAGGAGTAATTCGATGGCCACGCCCATGTTCCGCTTCGATCCAGTACAGCTTCCGCCCGACGCGACTGCGCTGCGCCAGGACGTGCGCGCGTTCATCAAGGAACATGAGCATCTGATGGGTTTCTCGCGTGGCGAGTTCAACCGCGACTTCAGCCGCGCCATGGGCAAGAAGGGCTGGATTGGGATGACTTGGCCGAAGCAATACGGTGGGCATGAACGCAGCAGCTTTGAACGCTATGTAGTGATCGAGGAAATGCTGGTTTCTGGTGCGCCCCTGTCCGCGCATTACACCGGCGACCGGCAGAGCGGTCCCAACATTCTGCGCTTCGGCACGGAAGAGCAAAAGCAATTCTTCCTGCCAAAGATTGCCGCCGGTGAGCTGACCTTTTGCATCGGCATGAGCGAGCCGAATTCCGGCTCCGATCTTGCCGGCACGCGGACGCGCGCGGTTAAGGTTGATGGCGGCTACAAGATCAACGGCAGCAAGCTTTGGACCTCCAACGCGCACCGCGCCGACTACGCCATCCTGTTCTGTAAGATGGCGCACGAAGGGCAGGCCGATCCCGATCGCCACGCCGGAGCCACGCAGTTCCTGCTGCCGCTGAAATCGTCCGGCATCGAGATCCGTCCTGTCCGCAATCTGCTCGGTGAGCACCACTTCAATGAAATCTTCCTGACCGACGTGTTCGTTCCCGACTGGCTACTACTGGGCAAGGAGGGCAACGGCTGGAATCAGGTGACCAGCGAGCTTGCATTCGAACGCAGCGCGCCCGACCGCTTCCTCGTGCTGTTTCAGATGCTGCGCGAGATGGTGCGTATGGCGGGTCCGAATCCCGACCGTGCCACCGCGGCGGCACTAGGCAAGCTGATCGCGCAGCTTGTAACTCTGCGCAGCATGTCGCTGTCAATCGCGGGGATGCTGCAGGAGGGGATGCAGCCGAACAACGAGTCCGCCGTCGTGAAGGATCTTGGCACGCGCTACGAACAGGACATTCCGGTGGTGGCGCGGCAGTTATTCCCAACGGAGCCAGAGCTGGAAGCGGTGGAAACCTACGTATCGATGATCGCACGCAGTACGATGAACGCGCCGCGCTTTTCCATCCAGGGTGGCACGCGCGAAATTCTGCGCGGAATCATCGCGCGCGGGCTTGGGCTTCGCTGAGGGAGGGTCGTCATCATGGCCATACGCGATGAAACCCGCATGCTGTTGGAGAGCATGGAGCGCCTATTCCAAGACAAGTGCACAAAGAAAGTGGTCGATGCGGCAGAACAGGGCGCATTCGCATCTGAACTCTGGCAGGCGGTCAGCGAGACCGGCGTACCGCTAGCGGCGCTGCCTGAATCGGCCGGTGGCGCGGATGCCGAATGGTCCGACCTTTATGCAGTCCTGCGCGTCGCTGGCCGCCATTCGGCGCCGCTCCCTCTCGCCGAAACAATGCTGGCTGGATGGATCGCTGCGGCTGCCGGGCTGGAGCTGTCCGATGGGCCGACCACAGTAGGCCCGGTACGCGCCGGTGATACCCTTAAGTTGGAACGTGACGGCAATGGCTGGCGCCTATCTGGCCGGGCAAGCCGTTTGCCTTATGCACGCTCAGCGCAGCGCATCGTCCTGCTGGCCGACGGGCCCGGCGGCGAGATGGCGGTATCACTGGACGGTCCGGACTGTGCGGAAGTAGCCAAAGCCCGCAACATTGCCGGCGAAGCGCGTGACACACTGACTTTTAACGGCGTGCGCCTGTCCGCCGACGCCGCCGCGCCGATTGGCGGCGGGACGACACGTGCCGCGCTGTACCGTCGAGGCGCGTTGGGCCGCGCCACAATGATGTCCGGCGCGCTGGAACGAGCGCTGGAGCTCGCCGTCACCTACGCGCAGGAACGCCAGCAGTTCGGCCGGCCAATCTCCAAGTTCCAGGCAGTGCAACAGAATCTCGCCGTGCTGGCGGGACAGACGGCGGCCGCGGTCGCCGCGGCGAATGTCGGCATCGATGCGCTGTCCCGCGGCGATCCGCAGGCTGAGGATTTTTATGTTGCGGTCGCCAAGACGCGCGTCGGCGAGGCGGCGACGCTGGCCTGTGAAATTGCGCACCAGGTCCATGGCGCGATCGGATTCACGCAGGAATACGCCTTGCAACTGTCGACGAGGCGTCTCTGGTCCTGGCGCGAGGAATTCGGAGCCGACCCAGAATGGGCCGCGCGCCTGGGCGCTTTCATCTGCGGCCGAGGTGCGGATCGGCTATGGCTGACACTCACGGAATTGTGATATCAGACAGACTGCGTGGCGGACGCTCGTACTGAGAGTAAACTCAAAAAGTCGTGAACATCTGCGCGGCATCATTGGAGAATGTTGCATTGCGCAACGTTCGATCGTGCTGTCACCATCGGGTTGCGAGTCTCACTGATATTTCACGCATTTTTGCAATTACTATGCCGCAAGCGCATCGGTCGGCCGTGACGCATGGCCACATGATCGCGTGCCCGTGCCGCGATCCCGCTGGACGATCCTAAGCCGCAATCAATAGAGTAACTGCGCGGCGAGGACAGGGCCTGTTGCGTCGCGTGTCCGCACGTGTCGGTGCATCGGCGAGGCCTGTCTTCACGGAAAATCGGGAGAACCACCATGGACGTGAACCAGAGCGGCGTCGCCGAAAGCCCGTCCACGGACCAGGTCCCCGACGTCCATGGCGTCGCACCCGACCCAGATACCGAGCCGAGCAACGGCAGGCTGAACGGCCACTCTTCCTACGCGCTGCACGAGCTCCTTCATGCACTTCAGGCAATGCGTACGGGCGACTTCTCCGTGCGCCTGCCGGGAGACCGCACCGGTCTCGAAGGCAAGATCGCCGATGCATTCAACGAAATCGTTGCAGCCAATGAGCGGATGGCGACGGAATTGGAGCATGTCGGCCAAGTTGTGGGTCGTGAGGGCAAGACGCGCACGCGCGTCCGCTTCGGCCTGTCCGGCGGCGCCTGGGGCCACATGGAAAGCTCGGTCAACCAGCTCATCGACGATCTGCTGTGGCCGACCACCGCGGTGACGCATGCAATCACCGCCGTGGCGCAGGGCGACCTTCTGCAAATGGTGCGCCTGGATGTCGACGGCCGGCCGTTGCAAGGCGAATTTCTTCGCCTGGCGACCATCGTGAATACAATGATCAAGCAGTTGTCCGTGTTCACTTCGGAGGTGACGCGCGTCGCGCGTGAGGTCGGCACCGACGGCAAGCTTGGTGGCCAGGCGCAGGTGCGCGAGGTGACCGGCGTGTGGAAGGACCTGACCGAGTCAGTGAACTCGATGGCGTCCAACCTGACCGCGCAGGTCCGCAATATCGCCGAGGTGACGATCGCCGTGGCGAATGGCGATCTGTCGAAGAAGATCACCGTGGACGTTCGCGGCGAAATTCTGCAGCTCAAGGAAGCCATCAACACGATGGTGGACCAGTTGCGTTCGTTCGCCTCGGAAGTAACACGCGTGGCGCGCGAGGTTGGCACGGAAGGCAAACTCGGCGGCCAGGCAGTGGTCCCCGGCGTGGCTGGCACGTGGAAGGACCTGACCGATTCGGTGAACGCGATGTGCGGCAACCTGACGGACCAGGTGCGCAACATCGCACAGGTGACCACGGCCGTGGCGCGTGGCGACCTGTCGCGCAAGATCACCGTCGATGTACGGGGTGAGATCCTTGAGCTGAAGGACACCATCAACACCATGGTGGACCAGTTGAACAGCTTCGCGTCGGAGGTGACGCGCGTCGCTCGTGAGGTGGGAACCGAAGGGCGACTGGGCGGCCAGGCGCAGGTGCGCGGCGTAGCCGGCACATGGAAAGACCTGACGGACAACGTCAATTCGATGGCGGCGAACCTGACCGGGCAGGTGCGCAATATCGCCGAGGTGGCGACCGCCATCGCCGGCGGGGACCTGTCGAAGAAGATCACCGTGAACGTGTCAGGCGAAATCTTGCAGTTGAAGGAGACCATCAACACGATGGTCGACCAGCTCAATGCGTTCGCCCGCGAGGTGACACGCGTGGCACGCGAGGTCGGCACCGAAGGGCGACTGGGTGGACAGGCCAACGTGCTCGGCGTGGCTGGAACGTGGAAAGACCTGACGGAATCGGTCAACTCCATGGCGTCAAACCTGACGGCACAGGTGCGCAATATCGCCGAGGTGTCCACCGCGATCGCCAACGGCGATCTGTCGAAGAAGATCACGGTGAACGTGTCTGGCGAAATCCTGCAGTTGAAGGAGACCATCAACACGATGGTCGATCAGCTCAATCGCTTCGCCGGCGAGGTGACGCGGGTGGCGCGCGAAGTGGGCACCGAAGGGCGATTGGGCGGCCAGGCGCAGGTGTCGGGTGTGGCCGGCACGTGGAAGGACCTGACCGACAGCGTGAACTCGATGGCCTCGAACCTGACGGGTCAAGTGCGCAACATTGCCGAGGTGGCGACGGCGGTGGCGCAGGGCGACCTGTCGAAGAAGATCACGGTGAACGTGTCGGGCGAAATTTTGCAGTTGAAGGAGACCATCAACACGATGGTCGATCAGCTCAACGGGTTCGCCGGCGAGGTGACGCGCGTCGCGCGAGAAGTGGGAACCGAAGGGCGCTTGGGTGGGCAGGCGAATGTGCCTGGCGTGGCCGGCACGTGGAAGGACCTAACCGACAACGTGAATTCGATGGCGTCGAACCTGACAGGCCAGGTGCGCAACATCGCTGAGGTGGCGACTGCCATCGCCAATGGGGACCTGTCGCGTAAGATTACCGTCGACGTGCGTGGCGAAATCCTTCAGTTGAAGGAAACGCTGAACACGATGGTCGACCAGCTCAACCGCTTCGCCGGCGAGGTGACACGTGTGGCCCGCGAAGTCGGCACCGAAGGCAAGCTGGGTGGGCAGGCGAATGTGCCTGGCGTGGCCGGCACGTGGAAGGACCTGACCGACAGCGTCAACTTCATGGCGGGCAACCTGACGGCGCAGGTACGCAACATCGCCGAAGTGACGACGGCGGTGGCGCGCGGTGACTTGGGCCGCAAAATCACCGTGGACGTGAAAGGTGAGATCCTCGAGCTAAAGAACACGATTAACACGATGGTGGACCAGTTGAATGCGTTCGCCTCGGAAGTGACGCGCGTCGCACGAGAAGTGGGAACCGAAGGCAAGTTGGGTGGCCAAGCCCTGGTGCCGGGCGTGGGTGGCACGTGGAAAGACCTGACCGACAACGTGAACTTCATGGCGTCCAACCTGACCGGCCAGGTGCGCAACATCGCCGAGGTGGCAACCGCGATTGCCAGCGGCGACCTGTCCAAGAAGATCACCGTGGACGTGCGCGGCGAGATCCTGCTCTTGAAGGAAACGCTTAACACGATGGTAGATCAGTTGCGCTCCTTCGCCGCCGAAGTGACACGCGTGGCGCGTGAAGTCGGCACCGAAGGGCGCCTGGGCGGACAGGCCGTGGTGCCGGGTGTGGCCGGCACCTGGAAAGACCTGACCGACAACGTGAACCTGCTGGCCGCGAACCTCACGACGCAGGTGCGCAACATCGCCGAGGTGACCACGGCGGTGGCACGCGGTGACCTGTCGCGTAAGATCACAGTGGATGTGAAGGGCGAAATCCTCGAGCTGAAGAACACCATCAACACGATGGTCGACCAGTTGAATGGATTTGCCTCGGAAGTGACGCGCGTGGCACGTGAGGTCGGCACCGACGGCAAGCTGGGCGGACAGGCAGCGGCGCCGGGCGTGGCCGGTACCTGGAAAGATCTGACCGACACCGTGAACGTCATGGCCGCCAACCTGACGGAGCAAGTCCGCGGTATCGTTAAGGTGGTGACTGCGGTGGCCAACGGCGCGCTGAACCAGAAGCTGACGATGAATTCGAAGGGCGAAGTGGCCGCGCTTGCCGAGACGATCAACAACATGACCGACACTCTCGCGACCTTCGCCGATCAGGTGACGACGGTCGCGCGCGAAGTGGGCGTGGAAGGGCGACTGGGCGGCCAGGCCGCGGTCCCGGGCGCATCCGGCACGTGGAAGGACCTGACCGGCAACGTCAACCTGCTGGCGGCGAACCTGACGACGCAGGTACGCGCGATCGCTGAGGTGGCCACCGCTGTGACCAAGGGCGACCTGACGCGGTCGATCCAGGTGGAAGCGCGCGGCGAAGTTGCCCAGCTGAAAGACAACATCAACACGATGATCGACAATCTCCGGCTGACGACGGAGCGAAATACAGAGCAGGACTGGCTCAAGACCAACCTGGCGCGGTTCACCAATATGCTGCAAGGGCGGCGCGATCTGGCGACGGTCGGACGCATGCTGCTGTCGGAATTGGCCCCACTGATCAATGCGCAGAACGGTGTGATCTATCTGGTCAATGTGGACAATCCCGCCAGCCCAGATCTGCGGCTGCTGGCGTCCTACGCGGATTCCGGCGATCTCGGGCACGCGGACCGCCTACAGATCGGCGAAGGACTGATCGGCCAATGCGCTGCAGACGGCAAACGCATGCTGCTGACGCACATTCCACAGCATGCCCTTCCGATCCGGTCAGGATTATTCCAGGCGCTGCCGACGAACGTCGTCGTGCTGCCAGTTTTGTTCGAAGGCCAGGTGAAGGCGGTAATCGAACTGGCGTCGGTTGGGGCGTTCGGCGATCTGCAGATGTCATTCCTGGAACAATTAACGGCGGGCATCGGCATTGTGCTGAACTCGATCGAAGCGACGATGCAGACCGAAGGCTTGCTCAAGCAGTCGCAGCAGTTGGCGACCGAACTCCAGTTTCAGCAGCGCGAGCTGCAGCAGACGAATGATCAGCTCGAGCAAAAGGCGCAACAGCTCGCGGAACGCAATGTGGAGGTGGAGAGGAAGAACCAAGAGATCGAACAGGCGCGGCGCGCGGTGGAGGACAAGGCGGCTGAGTTGGCGCTGACCTCGAAGTACAAGTCCGAGTTCCTGGCGAATATGTCCCACGAGCTGCGCACACCGCTGAACTCGATCCTGATCTTGGGCCAGCAGCTTACCGACAACCCGGAAGGCAACCTGACGCTGCGGCAGGTGGAGTTCGCACGCACGATCCATGCTGCGGGCACTGACCTGTTGAACCTGATCAGCGACATTCTGGACCTGTCGAAGATCGAGTCCGGGACCGTGTCGGTGGATGCTGAGGAGATCTCCTTCGCCAACCTGACGGAGACTGTCACTCGACCGTTCCGCCACGAGGCGGAAAGCCGCGGCTTGTCCTTCGACGTGCACGTGGAACCGTTGCTGCGCACCATCGTTACCGACAGCAAGCGTCTGCAGCAGGTGCTGAAGAACCTGCTGTCGAACGCATTCAAGTTCACGGAGCATGGTGGCGTGCGGCTGGGGATTTCGACGGTGCCCAGCGGCTGGTCGTCCGATCATCCAGTGCTGACGCTGGCGCCCACCGTCGTGGCGTTTGAGGTGAACGACACCGGGATCGGCATTCCTCCGGAGAAGCAGCGCATTATCTTCGAGGCATTCCAGCAGGCTGATGCCGGCACCAGCCGCAAATACGGCGGCACGGGTCTTGGCCTGGCGATCAGCCGCGAGCTGTCAAGCCTGCTTGGTGGCGAAATCCAATTGCGCAGCCGTCCCGGCTCGGGCAGCACGTTTACGCTGTACCTGCCGCTGAACTATGTCGGACCGTCGGGAGCTCGGGCACCCGCTGCAGAAAACACTCCGCGCATGGCGGAGCCGGTGCCGCACACGTCGGTGCGTCTGAGCGAGCGCCCGACCGAGCCAGTTGCCGACGATCGCACCAGCCTGCAGTTGGACGATACTGTGCTGCTGATTGTCGAGGACGATCCGCATTATGCGCGCGTGCTCGTTGATCTGGCGCATGACCACGGATTGAAGGTGCTGGTCGCGCAACGCGGCGCCGATGCTGTGGCGCTGGCACGGGAGTACCAACCCACGGCCGTGTCCCTGGACGTGTTCTTGCCCGACATGCTGGGATGGACCGTCCTAAGCCAGCTCAAGCAGGACCCGGCGACGCGCCATATTCCGGTGCAAATCGTCACGCTCGATGAGGATCGCCAGCACGGTCTGGCACGCGGAGCCTTTAGCTTCATGACCAAACCGACGACGACGGAAGGTCTGGAGCATGCCCTGTCGAAGATTACCGACTATGCCAAGCCACGGCGCAAGCGGCTGCTGGTGGTTGAAGACAACCCGATTGAGCAATTGTCGATCACCGAATTGCTCGGGCACGATGACATCGACATCGAAACAGTGGAGACAGGCAAGCACGCAATCCAGCGCCTCCATGAGGAGCCGGCGGATTGCGTCGTGCTCGATCTGCGGCTGCCGGATATGTCCGGCTTCGAGGTGCTGGAGACGATCCGCGACGACGATGCGCTGTCAAATATTCCGGTCGTGGTCTTCACCGGGCGCGAGCTCTCGCCGGAGGAGGACGCGCAGCTTCACACCATGGCTCGAAGCGTTGTTGTGAAGGGTGTTGAATCGCCCGAACGACTGCTCGATGAAACGGCGCTGTTCCTTCACCGCGTGGTGTCGGACCTGCCGCCAGACAAGCAGCGCATGTTGGAACGGCTGCACAGTTCGGACGAGAATCTGATCGGCCAAAAGGTACTGCTGGTAGACGATGATGCTCGCAACATTTTCGCGCTGTCCAGCGTGCTGGAGCGCCGCGGTATGCAGGTGCTGACCGCGACGACTGGACGCGAAGCGATCAGCCTGCTGGATTCTGATCCCGGCGTCGCCATTGTACTGATGGACATCATGATGCCGGAGATGGACGGTTATCAGACCATGCAGGTGATTCGCGCCGATCCCGCCTTCCGACGGTTGCCGATCATCGCGCTAACGGCGAAGGCGATGAAGGGCGACCGTGAGAAGTGCCTGGAGGCTGGAGCGTCCGACTACCTAGCGAAGCCGGTCAATACGGAGCAACTCCTGTCCGCGTTGCGGATCTGGCTGCATCGCTGAAGGGATTACAGCCGGTGAACGTCACCACGTATGTTCCGCAAGAGAAGGTGAACATCCTTCTCGTGGACGATCAGCCTGCCAAGTTGCTGAGCTACGAGGTAATTCTTGGCGAGCTGAGCGAGAACCTGATCAAGGCCAACTCGGCCAACGAGGCGCTTGAGCAATTGCTCAGGCACGACGTCGCTGTCGTGCTGATCGATGTCTGCATGCCAGACCTCGATGGTTTTGAGCTGGCGGCAATGATTCGCGAGCACCCCAGGTTTCAGCGTACCGCGATCATCTTCGTGTCCGCGATCCTGATGTCGGACCTGGATCGTCTGCGTGGCTACGAGCTAGGAGCGGTGGACTACCTGCCTGTGCCGTTCGCGCCGGAGTTGCTGCGCGCCAAGGTGCGGGTGTTCGCCGAACTTTACCGAAAAACGCGGCAGCTTGAAATGCTGAACAGCGAGCTGGAACGGCGGGTGGAGGAACGCACGGCGGAGCTGGCACAGACCAATGCCGAATTGGAACGGCGTGTGGAGGAACGCACGCGCGAACGCGAAGCTGCGTTGGCACAGGTCCACGAGATGCAGAAGATGGAGAGCCTGGGCCAGCTCACTGGTGGCGTGGCACACGATTTCAACAATCTGCTGATGGTCATTCTAGGCAATCTGCAACTCCTGCGGAAACGCGTGGCAGATGAGCCACGGTTCACTCGGCTGATCGATGGCGCGATGCAGGGCGCCGAACGCGGGGCGACGCTGACAAAGCGCATGTTGGCGTTTGCGCGGCGCCAGGAGCTGAAACCAGAGACGGTGGATGTGATGCGGCTTGTCAACGGCATGGAAGAGCTGTTGCGCCGGACTTTGGGACCGACAATCCAGGTCAGCCTCGACCCGCATTCCGATCTACCATCCGTTCGGGTCGATCCGAACCAACTTGAGCTGGCAATTTTGAATCTGGCTCTCAATGCGCGCGATGCGATGCCTTTGGGCGGGCGGCTGGGCATCGCGGCGCAGCGGCAATCCGCGCGCAATGGCCCCGCAGGGCTGGCACTTGGGGACTATGTTTGCCTAACGGTGACCGACAGTGGCACCGGCATGGACGAAGCGACCGTGAAGCGCGCGACAGAGCCGTTCTTCACGACCAAGGGGGCGGGGAAGGGCACTGGCCTCGGCCTATCGATGGTCGACGGGCTAGCGGCACAGTCCGATGGCGCGATGCGGATCTTGAGCAGGATCGGCGCGGGCACAACGATTGAACTGTGGCTGCCTGTGTCAGAGTGCGCGGTGCCCGAGCTGCCCGCGTCAGCTGCCGGTCTTCCGCGGACGGGTCGCTGCTATCGCATCCTCGTGGTAGACGATGATCTGCTGATCGGTGCGGCGACGGCGGCGATGCTTGAGGATCTCGGGCATATCGTTGTGGAGTCGACGTCGGGCGCACGTGCGCTTGACATGCTGCGGTTGGGGGCCAAGGTCGATCTGGTGATCACCGATCAGGCGATGCCGAACATGACTGGCACCGAACTCGCGCGGTTGATTCGGCATGATTGGCCACACCTGCCTATTGTGCTGGCGACGGGCTATGGTGACTTGCCGAATAGCGAGGATCCGGGTTTGCCACGGCTGTCGAAGCCCTATCGGCAGGAAGAGCTCGCCGCTACGATTGCGGCGGTGTTCGGAGCAACCGGCCCAGGCAGCGAAGGGAACGTGATTTCGCTGGAGGCGTTGCGCCGCGCCTAAGCGACGCGGAGCCCGCCGCGGTGCTCGATCAATGACGCGATTTCCGCGACACCAACACCAGCGCGGATATTGGTGAAGACGAAGGGGCGTTCGCCGCGCATCTTGCGTGCGTCGCGATCCATGATTTCTAGGCTCGCGCCGACGAACGGCGCTAGGTCGATCTTGTTGATCACCAGTAGATCGCTGCGCGTGATGCCAGGTCCGCCTTTGCGTGGAATTTTGTCGCCGGCTGACACATCAATCACGTAGATCGTCAGGTCAGCGAGCTCCGGACTGAATGTCGCGGCGAGATTGTCGCCGCCGCTTTCGATCAGGATGAGATCCAGTTTCGGAAAGCGGCGGCAGAGATCGGCGACGCCGGCAAGGTTGATCGAGGCGTCCTCGCGGATGGCGGTATGCGGGCAGCCACCAGTCTCGATTCCCAGGATGCGTTCAGGCGGCAGCGAGCCGGAACGGGTGAGGAACTCGGCGTCTTCCTTCGTGTAGATGTCGTTGGTAATGGCCGCGATATCGTAACGATCACGCATGTGCTTGCACAGCGCGTCCATCAAGGCAGTCTTGCCGCTGCCTACGGGCCCGCCGACGCCAACGCGCAGCGGTCCATTTGGGGACGCGGTGGTCATGAGCGGAACAACCTTGTGTACTGGGTTTCGTGGCGCATCGCGGCGAGGTCCGAGCGAAAGGCGCAGCTGCCGATGTCCTCGAGCGATGCCGTGCCGGTATCTTCGGCAATGGCGAGAATGACGCGCTCGAGTGATGCGAGCACCTGCACACCGTCCGACTGGCCGAGCGGCACGAGACGCACGGCGGCGGAGACCAAGTTGGATACAAAAGCCTGCAGATAAGCAGTGACCGTCGCATTTTCGTCAATGTGATGCCATCCGGCAAGGGCTCCGACCGCGACAGGGTAAGGTAATTCGTCCGGCAGGATGGGCAGCCCCCAGGCGCAGGCGGCGCGCAAGAATGCAGTGCCCTGGCCAAGCGTTTCGGCGAGGCGTTCGCGCGAAGGCGTGGCGGCCGCGGCGATTTCGGCAATTTCGCTGAGCACGGCTGCCTCGCGTGTAGCACGGTGTGCATGACGCAGAAGGATGCAGTCGCTGCGGCCGGCACCATGACGCACGACGTCGGTTAGCCATTCTCGCAGGGTACCGGCGTCGCGGATGTCGCCGGCCTCCACGACCCACTCCAATCCGTGCGAACATGTGAACGCGCCCGTTGGAAAGGCTGGAGACAGCCAGGCGAGCAGACGAAGCAGCGAAGCGTCAGTGGTCATCATGACGATGGTGGCCCGCATAGGCGCCAGTCTCGGGATCGAATGGTGCTTCCAGCGGTTCAAGATGGCCGCCCAGGCCTTCGACCATCGCCTCGATGACGTGGTCAGCGCGGATACGCAGGCGATCGCCTAGCACCTGGACGGGAAGGTGGCGATTGCCGAGATGCCAGGCGATCCGCACCAGATCGCTGCCGCGCTGCGCATGAATCTCCAGGAGTTTCTCTGGTTTGGCACAGACCCGCACGACGGTGCCGTCCGGCAACGCGAGGCCATCTCCGTCGCGGAGATGCACGGCTTGCGGCAAATCCACCTGCACTTTGGTGCCGTGCGCGCCGTGTAGCACGATCCGACGGCGGTGGCGGTCGTCGTGGTCCAGCAGAACGTGATCGACCTCGCGTACGGAGGCCCAGGTGCCGGCGGGAAGGACGCGTTCGCTGCGCATCAGAACAGGAAGTAACGTTGCGCCATGGGTAGCACAGACGCGGGTTCGCAGTTCAGTAACACGCCATCGGCACGGACTTCGTAGGTTTCGGGATCGACTTCAATGTGCGGTGTCGCATCGTTATGGATCATCGACTTCTTGCTGATGCCTCCGCGCACGTTCTTCACCGGCAGCAGGCGGCGTCGCAGGCCGAGCGCTGTTCCGATCCCTGCATCCAGCGCCGCGGCAGAGACGAAGGTGATACAGCTTTCCGTCATGGCCCGGCCGAAGGCACCGAACATCGGCCGGTAGTGAACGGGCTGCGGCGTCGGAATCGAAGCGTTGGGATCACCCATGGGGGCCCAGACGATGCTGCCGCCCTTAATGACCAAATCCGGCTTTACACCGAAGAAGGCCGGAGACCACAGCACAAGATCGGCGAGCTTGCCGGACTCGACCGAGCCGATTTCGTCAGCCATGCCCTGTGCGATTGCCGGGTTGATCGTGTATTTCGCCACGTAGCGCTTCACCCGGGTGTTGTCGGCGGCGCCGTCGCCGGGCAATGGTCCGCGCTGCATCTTCATCTTATGCCCGGTCTGCCAGGTGCGGATGATCACCTCGCCGACGCGCCCCATCGCCTGGCTGTCGGATGACAGCATGGATAACGCTCCGATGTCGTGCAGGATATCTTCCGCGGCAATTGTCTCTTTGCGGATGCGGCTTTCGGCGAAGGCTACGTCTTCCGGAATGCTGCTGTCGAGGTGATGGCACACCATCAGCATATCCAGGTGTTCGTCCAGTGTATTTACCGTGTAGGGTCGTGTTGGGTTTGTTGAACTGGGCAGTACATTCGCGAGGCCTGCGACCTTGATGATGTCTGGCGCATGCCCACCGCCGGCCCCCTCAGTATGAAAGGTATGAATCGTACGGCCCTTGAACGCTGCAACGGTATCCTCGACGAACCCTGATTCATTCAACGTGTCAGTATGGATCATCACCTGGATATCGTGCCGATCCGCCACCGACAGCGCGCAATCGATCGCAGCCGGTGTAGTGCCCCAGTCCTCGTGCAGCTTCAACGATGATGCACCGGCACGGATCATTTCCTCCAATGGGCTGGGGTGCGACGCGTTGCCCTTGCCGGCGAATGCGAGATTGACCGGCAGACCCTCAGCAGCCTGCAACATGCGTGCGAGGTGCCAGGGTCCAGGCGTGCAGGTCGTGGCCGCCGTTCCGGTCGCCGGGCCAGTGCCGCCACCGATCATCGTGGTGATACCGGACGCGATTGCCTCTTCCACCTGTTGCGGACAAATGAAATGAATATGGCTGTCAATGCCGCCGGCAGTGAGGATCTTGCCCTCGCCGGCAATGATTTCGGTGCCGGGACCGATGACGATATCGACGTTCGCCTGGACGTCGGGATTGCCAGCCTTGCCGATGCGGGTGATGCGGCCGTTGGTAATGGCGACGTCGGCTTTTACGATGCCCCAGTGGTCGATGATCAACGCGTTCGTGATGACGGTGTCGACCGCCCCTTCCGCCTGCGAGACCTGTGACTGACCCATGCCATCGCGGATCACCTTGCCACCGCCGAACTTCACTTCCTCGCCGTAGGTGGTGAAATCGCGCTCAACTTCGACGACCAGGTTGGTGTCGGCCAGACGCACGCGGTCACCGGCGGTGGGCCCGAACATGTCCGCATAGGCGCGGCGTGTGATACGAGCCATCAGTCCAGTGCTCCCATGACCGCGGCGCGGAAGCCTTGCACGACCCGCTTTCCGCGGAATGGCACCAGTGTCACTTCGCGGGTCTGGCCAGGCTCGAACCGTACGGCGGTACCGGCGGTAATGTCGAGGCGCTGCCCACGCGCGGCCGTGCGATCGAACGAAAGCGCAGGGTTAGTTTCGGCAAAATGGTAGTGGCTGCCGACCTGGATCGGTCGGTCGCCGGTGTTGGCCACGGTCAGCATGGTGCGGGGCAGGCCGGCATTGAGCTCGATGTCGCCTGCCGCGGGGAAAACTTCTCCCGGAATCATGGTGCCCCTTGGATCGGCTTCGCATGCGCGTGTACGCGTGTCATATGCAAGCGGTGTACGATTTTCAACATCTCGAGGGCTTTCAGTGGGATCCCAGAAACGCCCGCAAGGGCGCCGACAAGCATCGCGTAAGGCAGAGCGGGGCGCCGCAAGTCTTCCGCAATCAGTCGCGGCTGGTCGTGGCCGACGAGCGTCACAGCGTGAACGAAGGGTGATTCCATGCCTTGGGCTGGACGGATGACGGCACGAGGCTGCCCATCAGCTTTTGCCTTTGCGGGGGTGGCCGACGCCTGCGAGCGCCTTCCGGCCCAGACATGCACAGCGGGGAAAGGTAGCGCTATACCCAGGAGGCCTAAAGCTGTGCCGACCTTCGCCCATGAGGCGGCGCAGCGGCAGTTCCGGGAAAGCCATGACTCCGCGGATTTCCCCGATTGCTCAAAGGCACAGCCGGTCTGCACGCCGCACCTCAAGGCGACCATTACCGCGATCTCGCTGCGGCTGCCTGTTCGTTTGCTGGAGCGGATCAAGATAGCGGCACACAAGTGCGATGTTCCCTACCAATCGCTGATCATGACTTGGCCTGGGGAGAAATTCTGCGAGGTGTCATCGCTGGTCCAGCTCATCGTATCGGCTCGTGCACGGTGACCAGCTTCGTACCGTCGGGGAACGTCGCTTCCACCTGCACGTCGTGAATCATCTCCGCCACGCCCTCCATCACCTGATCGCGAGTCAGTACTTTCCCACCGTCCTGCATCAGATCGGCGACACTGCGTCCGTCACGCGCGCCCTCCACCACAAAGTCGCTAATCAGCGCGACGGCTTCCGGATGGTTCAGCTTCACGCCGCGTTCCAGCCGCCGGCGCGCAACCATCGCGGCCATGCTGATCAGCAGCTTGTCTTTCTCGCGAGGGGTCAGGTTCATGCCTCAGCAGCTCCACACGCGCGGCAAAGGGCGCAAACCACGGATGACACCCAGCACCGCGATCAACGCGCGCCGCAGCGTGCCGCCGGTTGCCGCCAGAATACGAGCCAGAAGCAAGCCATTCCAGGCGCTTGCGCCGCCCTCGGGCGGCAACACGGCGCGCACGTTGCCCAGATGTGCTTCGGCGTCCGGCGCTACATGCACCACGGTCGCAACCGCCCGGGCACCATTGGCGACTGCCCGGCGCCGCAGGACGGCATCGACTTCGCCGTCCAGGCGAATTGTGTCATGCAGCAGCAGGCTGCCGCCACGGCGGACCCGGATTAGATCGCGTAGCCGGGCATACTCCACGCGCTCGCCCATCGCGGTGCGGCCAAAGACCAGCGCTTCCACGCAGAGGAACGAGGCGTCCGCCGCGAGTTCCACGTCCAGCTGGCGATCCACCACGCACCGATCGAACAGCAGCGTCTCCTGTGGCAGCCACTCGACGGCACCGCCGTCATCTACGATTACGCTGGTACGGACGTGTGCCGGCTGGGATCCGGGCAGAGCACGATAGAACCTTTCAGCCGCCTGTGTCGCGATCGTCACCCGCGCACCATCGGCTATCTCGAATGACGCATGCAGCCGGTCTCCGCCGGCCACGCCTCCGGATGTGTTCAGCGTCACTGCCGTCGTCCACGCGTCTGGTTCAACACGCGGAAAGCGTGCCCTCAAACAACCTACCTGCCGCAGATCGTCCAGCACTGTCGCCTTGCCGCGCCGGCGGAAGGACACGTGCAGGTCCCCGCTCGCGCGTTGCAGCGTGACATCGTCAGACCGAGAGGCGACGTCGTACATCGGCTTCGTTGAGCTCCTCCCGCGGCCCGGACAACACGATGTCGCCCCGATCCATCACGACGATCGTCTGGGCCAGCTCCTGAGCGAAATCATAATATTGTTCTACCAGCAGGATGGCCATCTGACCCTGCGAGCGCAACAGCGCGATCACCCGGCCGATGTCCTTGATGATGCTGGGCTGGATGCCTTCCGTTGGTTCGTCCAGCACAAGCAGCTTCGGCCGCGTCACCAACGCGCGGGCTATGGCGAGCTGCTGCTGCTGTCCGCCCGACAGGTCACCGCCGCGCCGGCGCAGCATCACTTTCAGCACGGGAAACAGTTCGAAGACTTCGTCCGGAACACGCCGCTGGCCACGTGGTAGAACCGCAAAGCCGGTCTCGAGGTTTTCCCGCACGCTCAGCAGCGGGAATATGTCGCGGCCCTGCGGCACCCAGGCGATGCCGCGCCTCGCGCGTTCGTAGGTGGGCAGTGGCGTGATGTCCTCGCCATTCCAGCGGATGGCACCACGCGTGATCGGATGCGCGCCGACAATTGCGCGCAGCAGCGAGGTCTTGCCGACCCCGTTGCGGCCGAGCAAGCAGGTCACTGCGCCGGTCTCCGCCGTCAACGACACGTTGCGTAGTGCGATTGCCGCGCCGTAGCGGAGGTCGACGTTGTCTACTTCCAGCTTCATACCGGAGTGCCCCTCCCTCGGGCCCTGCTCCGCTTCGCGCCCCACGCCCGCAAGGGGACGGCGTGGATCCGGGTACTCATCGGCCGAGGTACACTTCAATCACCCGTGGGTCCGTGCTGACGTGGTCGATAGAGCCTTCCGACAGCACCGATCCCTCATGCAGTACCGTCACTTTCACCGCGAGCGCGCGCACGAACGCCATGTCATGTTCAACCACCACCACCGTCCGCGTCCGATTGATCTCCCGTAGCAGCGCTGCGGTTTGCTCGGTTTCCGCATCGGTCATGCCAGCGACGGGCTCGTCGACTAGCAGCAGTTGCGGCTCCTGCGCGAGCAACATGCCAATCTCCAACCACTGCTTCTGTCCATGCGACAGATCAGCAGCGCGACGCTTGCGGTGTTCTGCGAGACGCGTCGTGGTCAGGATCTCCTCGATGCGCCGGCGTTCTTCGCGGGTCTCGCGTGCCCACAGGCTGAACCGAGGACTGCGATTGCCGGCCAGCGCCAGCAGTAGATTATCCCAGACAGTGTGCGGCTCGAATACAGTGGGCTTCTGGAACTTGCGGCCGATGCCGAGCGCGGCAATCGCTGGTTCATCGAGGCGCGTCAAGTCTGTACCCTCGCCGAAGATCACTCGTCCAGTGTCGGGTCGCGTCTTGCCGGTGATCACGTCCATCATCGTGGTCTTGCCGGCGCCGTTAGGGCCGATGACGGCACGCATCTCGCCTTTCAACAATACCAGTGACAATTCGTTCAGCGCGCGAAAACCGTCGAAGCTAACGGTTACACCATCCATGTATAGCACGGTGTCGGCGGTAGTCATCCGGTGACCTCATGCGCAGCGGCAGCGGCTGGCGTGGGGATTTCCTCGGCCGGGGGCACGCGCGTGCGCGGTGCGAACAAGCCCATCAGTCCGCGCGGCAGGAACAAAGTGATGCAGATGAACAGAGCGCCGAGCGCGAATAGCCATAATTCGGGCAGCGCGCTGGTGAACCAGGTCTTGCCGAGATTAACCAGCACCGCACCCAGGATCGCGCCGGTCAGCGTACCACGTCCGCCGACGGCAACCCAGATCACCGCCTCGATCGAGTTGCCGGGTGCGAATTCGCTCGGGTTGATGATGCCGATCTGCGGCACGTAAAGCGCGCCGCCGATGCCGGCCGTCATCGCAGAGAGAACCCACACGACAAGCTTGTAGAATTCCGGGCGATAGCCGAGGAACCGCGTGCGGGACTCAGCGTCGCGTACCGCGACGAGCACCTTGCCGAACCGCGACCCCATGACGTAGCGCGCCAACATGTATTGCGCACACAGGAAGATCGCGGTGACGATCAAGAGGCCGCAGCGTGTCCCTGCCGTTTGCAGCGGAAACCCCAGCAGGTCCTTGAAATCCGTCATGCCGTTGTTACCGCCGAAGCCCATGTCGTTGCGAAAGAACGCTAGCATCAGCGCATAGGTCAGCGCCTGAGTGATGATCGACAGGTACACGCCGGTGACTCGCGAACGGAATGCCAGATAGCCGAACACCAGCGCCAGCAGCCCTGGCACCAATAACACCATGGCGGCGGCGAAGCCGAACCAGTCGAAACCGAACCAGTACCAGGGCAATTTGTGCCAGCCTAGGAACACCATGAAGTCCGGAAGGATGGGGTTTCCGTAAACGCCGCGGGCGCCGATCTGGCGCATCAGGTACATGCCCATGGCGTAGCCGCCGAGCGCAAAGAATGCCGCATGACCGAGCGTCAGGATTCCGGCGAACCCCCATACCATGTCGACCGCAAGCGCCAGCATCGCGTAGCACAGGTACTTGCCGGCCAGAGACACGACATAGGTCTGCACATGCAACGCCGAAGCCGGCGGCATTGCCAGGTTCAGCACGGCCAGCAGTACAGCAACGCCGAGCACCAGCCCCATCGTGATCAGCGCGGTCCGGTCGGGCTTCATGCTTCGGCCGCCCGGCCCTTGAGCGGGAACATGCCGCGCGGGCGGCGCTGAATAAACAGAATCACCAGGACCAGCACAACGATTTTGCCGAGTACGGCGCCAGCAATGGGTTCTAGAAACTTATTGATGACACCCAGTGTCAGCGCGCCAACCGTGGTCCCCCACAGGTTGCCGACACCGCCAAATACCACCACCAGAAAACTGTCGATGATGTAGTTCTGGCCCAGGTTTGGCGAGACGTTGTCAATCTGACTCAGCGCGACCCCAGCGATGCCGGCGACACCCGATCCCAGTCCGAACGTCAGCGCATCAATCCAGGGCGTGCGAATCCCCATCGCCGCGGCCATCAATCTGTTCTGGGTTACCGCGCGCATCCGCAGGCCCAGCGGGGTATAACGCAGCGCGGCCATGAGCGCGAACAACACAATCGCCGCGAAGATAATGATATAGAGTCGGTTCAGTGTGATCGTTAGCCCGGCCAGGTGGAGATCGCCGCTCATCCAGGTGGGTGTATCCACGTCCTTGTTCTGCGCGTCGAAGATGGTGCGTACCGCCTGCTGCAGGATCAGCGAAAGTCCCCATGTCGCCAGCAGGGTCTCCAGCGGTCGGCCATACAACCAGCGGATCAGGCTACGTTCGATCGCTACGCCGACCAGGCCAGACACCAGGAATGCCAGCGGTATCGCAAACAGCAGATTTGCCTGGTACCAGGATGGCGCGAACTGATGCATCGCCTGCTGCACAACATATGTTGTGTAGGCACCCAGCATCACCATCTCGCCGTGCGCCATGTTGATCACGCCCATGACGCCGAAGGTGATCGCCAGTCCCGCCGCGGCCAGCAACAGAACCGACCCAAGGCTGAGCCCATAATAGACGTTTTGCAGAATGCTCCATAGCCGCAGCGAGCGGTCGATCACTTCAATCGCCGCATGCGTCGCGGCGGCGACCGCAGGCGGTTGATTGCTCAGGCTCGCCAGCAGCGCGCGCGAGTCGAGATCGCCGCGCGCCCGCAGCGTGGCTACCGCCGCGAGCTGCTCCTTGACGGTTGCGGTCTTGCTGAACAACCGCGCCGCAGCCTGCGCTTGGTTCAGGCAGGTCCGCACGCTTGGATCGGTTTCCTTAGCCAGCGCCTTGTCGATGGTCGGCAGCGCCGCGACGTCGTGCGACTGGAATAACGCCTCTGCCGCATGCAGCCGGGTTGCCGCGTCGGGCGAGAACAACTGCAATTGGCCAAGCACCTTGTCGATGACGGCACGTGCACGGAGGTCCGCGAAGACCTGAGTCAGCGAATCGGCCGCCAGACCAGGTGCGGGTGTGCCGGTGGCGGCGTTCACGAAGGCATTGTCCCCGGTCTGGATGAACAACACATTGTCGTCGTTCATGAACAGCGTGTTGTTGTTCAGTGCCTGGATGATAACGACGGCACGCGGATCGCCCGATGCCGCCAGATTTGCGATGCCCTGGCTCATCTGGTTGTAATCGCCCGAAGCAATCGCTGCGAGCGCGGCCGAAGCATCATCCGCCCGGGCCAGGGCCGGCGTCAGTGCCAGGATCGCAGCAATCAGCAGTGGGAAAATGCATCGCATCGCTGCGCCTCGCTGAAAGCAAGAGGGGCGGCCGGGGAGGAGACGGCCGCCCCGTCACGGCAATTGGGCGATCAGACCTTCTTGCCGCTTCCGGTACACTTGCCGGTAACCACGTTGAATGCACCACAGCTCATCGGCGCGCGCCAATCGCCGATCAGGTCCTTGGTGGCCGCGATGTACGGCGACCATTCCTGCGCCACCACCAGCCCTGGTGTGCGCGAGACCACGTTGAACTGGCCGTTCGGCTCGATTTCGCCGATTAGCACCGGCTTGGTGATGTGGTGGTTGGGCATCAGCGCC
>JASHVB010000278.1 GCA_030039695.1 Acetobacteraceae bacterium | reverse complement strand
TCTGGTGGCAATTCGAGGAGATGGTGACGCGGTGCACACCACGGGCGTTGGCGGTCATGGGTGCGGTCTCAACCTTGGCCTCCGGCCGCCCAATGGCTGGAGCGATGTCGGTCCGCGATGGGTCGAGACATCGAAAGACCGTGCGTCCTTGCGGGGAACGACGTTCTGACCCACCGGCCGGTCTCCGGCATTCGCCTCGTGGCCAGCATCATAGCCGGAGGAAGTTCAAGATCTTGCTCTCGCTCCCGCAGAGGACATAGCGGTCGCTGGCCGGCAAGCAGATTGCGGAGCCGAGGATCAGGATGGATAGGAGGCCTATCCTCTCGGGCTCGGTGAGTGCGCAGTGGTGGCGATTAGAGGATCACATACATCGTGAGCATACTCCTAGCCCTATTGAGGCCAAAGAAGGTCGGCGCTGCCTTGGCGATCACCACCGGTTTGCTGGTTGGAAGCCTGGTTGACCCTTGCGTCACGCATTCCGAGATTGTCAAACAAAGGCCCTGCGACATCTACGCGGCCGGGCATACGCCATGCGTTGCCGCGCATAGTACGGTGAGATCGCTATATGCCAGATATACCGGCCCATTGTATCAGGTGAAGAGAACTTCGGACAACGCCACCCAAAACATCGGCTTGCTTCCGGACGGTTACGCGAACGCTGTGGCGCAAGACACATTCTGCAAGAACACAACATGCGTCATCACCAAAATCTACGATCAATCGCCCGAGCACAACGACCTCATCGTCTCCCCCGGTGGACATGTTAGAGGTCCTGGCCCCAATGGCTCCGACCTCGGCGCTGCGGCGGACGCGCTGCCGGTCATAGCGGGCGGTCACCAAGTGTATGGCGTCTCGATTTCACCTGGGATGGGTTACCGCAACAATCGGACATCGGGCATTGCGGTCAAGGGAAAACCGGAAGGAATGTACATGGTTTCTTCAGGAACCCATTTCAATTCGGGGTGCTGTTTCGACTATGGCAACGCCGAGACCAGCGGCTCAGACACCGGTGCCGGCCACATGGATGCAGTCAACGTAAGCAGAGATTTGTCTTTGGCTAACTGCCGCGATGGCCAAGGTCCTGGGGTGCACGCCGACCTAGAGAACGGACTGTTCCACTGGAACAAGCGAAGTTGCAATCCGGCTTCGAATGTCAGCGGCGGACCACGTCCCTTCATATCGGCGTGGTTGAAGAACAACGGTCAAACGAGGTTTGCACTGAAGTGGGGCGACGCCCAGTCGGGTGGGCTCAACACGATCTATTCTGGCAGCCTTCCACGCGGATATGCGCCGATGCACCAAGAAGGCGCGATCATCCTCGGCGTCGGAGGAGATAACAGCCATGACTCTGCCGGCTCCTTCTTCGAAGGGGCGATGACGGCCGGTTTTCCAACCCGCCGCACCGATAACGCTATCCAGTCCAACATCGTCGCCGTTGGCTATGGCGCCCCTCTGGCCGCACTGCAACGCTGACATCCCGATCGCAAATCTCGCTGCGAGCGGCCACCCCACACCTGGGCGGTCGCTCGCCGCAGGACACGCGGCAGAACAACGGCACGCCGCACAGGTCCTGGAAGACCTCCGCATTCATGACTGGCCCGCGCGAGAACTGCCTGGTGGCCCTGGTGGTGTCTGACGGAGCGATCAACGGCGAGGCGTTCCTCCCCTGTGTCGAGCAGGGGCTGGTGTCCACCTTGACCGAGGGCGACATCGTGGTGATGCACAATCTCTCTGCGCACAAGACGCTGGCGGTATGACAGGCATCAAGGACGCCGGCGCCGGCCTCTGGTTTCTGCCGCCCTATCGCGCCGAAGGGAACCCGAGCAGATAGTCGCCAAGCTGAAGGCACTGCTGCGGGTCACGGCCCTCCGCTCAGTCGATTCGCCGTTGAATGCGCGCGGTTCGATCGTCGTCGGCGTGTCCCCGCAGAAGTGCAGTAACTTGATCTGACCTGCCGGCTATCTCCAGCCATGGTGAGATCGCTCCAGCTTGCCAATGCCTGGCTCGACTCGACTTCGTTGCGATTTTGTCGATGATGCGTGAACCAGCGCTCCGGACGGGTGAGCCGGAGGGCGCCTGATGGGAGGGATGGTGCACCATGTCCCGCAAAGAGGTGATGGACTTCATACATCGCCACGTTGAGCCGTTCCGCGTCACCAAGGGTAGGGATTTCCGGCTGAAGGATTTCGACCCCGACGAGACGCTCGGGCTCAAGATGGACAAGGCGGCGGCGAACGAACTCCTCGAGCGTGGGTCGGAATGGCTCGCGAACGAGCAGGACATTCTCTACGCGCAGGATTCCTGGTCCGTGCTGCTGGTGTTTCAGGCCATGGACGCGGCCGGCAAGGACGGCACGATCAAGCATGTCATGTCGCGCGTGAATCCGCAGGGCTGCAGCGTCCATTCGTTCAAGCAACCTTCGAACGAAGAATTGTCGCACGACTTCTTGTGGCGCTATGCGGCGCGTGTGCCCGAACGGGGGCGGATTGGCATCTTCAACCGCTCCTATTACGAGGAGGTGCTGGTCGTGCGCGTCCATCAGGCGCTGTTGAACGCCCAGAAAATGCCACCGAATCTGGTCGGCAAGGGCGTCTGGGACGAGCGCCTCGCCGACATCGCGCGCTTCGAGGATTATCTCACGCGCCAGGGCGTCGTCGTCCTGAAATTCTATCTCAACCTTTCCCGCAAGGAGCAGAAGAAGCGCTTCATGGATCGGCTCGACAAGCCAGAAAAGAACTGGAAGTTCTCTGCGGCCGACGTGCGCGAGCGCGCCTATTGGGACGATTACATGGCGGCTTATGAGGAGGCGATCCGCGCGACGGCCACCAAACGTGCGCCCTGGTATGTCGTGCCGGCCGACAACAAATGGTTCACCCGCATCGTCGTCGCGGCGGCCATTGTGGAGGCGGTGGAAAGGCTGGATCTCCAATATCCGACGGTGACCGACGCGCAGAAGAAGGAACTCGAGGCCGCTCGTGTCGCGCTGGAAGCGGAGTAGTTGCAGCGGCGCACGTTCGCGTTTGCGCGGTGTGGGTCTCTTGTTGACTGAGAGGGGGCTGAGAGGCGGGATGATGGAGGGCGGACACCAACGCCTATTGCGGGCGCACGCGCCAAGGTCCCCTTGGAGTGACGGTCTGCTCCCCAACCATAGGCGTCGTCGGCTTGCGGCGGAATGAGTGGCCGGAATGCATCGGAGTCACTGGCCAGTTTGCGTCTGAATCCGCAACGGATTGGCGAGCTTGGGAACATGGTCGTCGCTCAAGGGCGTATTGGGTTCCATCAACTCGATGCGGTTCCCAAATGGGTCGTCAACATATCGACGGTTGTATCCTTCGAGAGGCTCATCCGCAACGACGCGATAGCCGCGAGTCTGTAATCGTGCGACAAGCTCGCCGAGGTTGCTGACGATGAACGCAGGATGAGCCTTCCGCGCGGGTTTGAAATCGGCCTCAACGCCTAAATGAACCTTCAAGTCATCCTGTTCGAACCAACATCCGCCACGCTTGGCGAGATGAGGCGGTTTGGGGACCTCGCTGATCCCAAGGACGTCACCATAGAAGGCGCGCGCTTCCTCTTCTCGCCCCGGCGGCATCGCGAGCTGCACGTGGTCAATGCGCTTGACGGCCATAGGTCCGGCTTTCTCCCAGGAAATTCTGGCCTTTTATGCGACTTCGCCGACCTGGCAACGTCGATGCTCTCCGATGTCTAGCACACACGACGATATCGCGCGCGAACCACTGACGTCGGGTTTTGCGCCCATCGACCCTTGGTGGCTGAGATGGGTCACATGCAGACAGAGTGTTGTCGAGGGCAGAGATGGCTTGCCACGCCCAGCTCACCACCACCGCCATCGACCCCGACGTTGTCGGAACCGAGGAAAAGGACGTCGCCCGCAGGACGTGGGGATGAGGCAGACACCTGAATTGAGCCATCCCATAGGATGTGCTGTGAAGATGTATGCCGAGGCTAACGATCGACACCAATGTTGTGGCCTCGGCGTTCCGCAGCCGGTTCGGGGCGAGTTTCGCCCTGGTCGAGCGGGTCAGGCGAAAGCGGATTGGGATGCTGACGACGCCACCGTTGTTCCTGGCATAGGAAGCCGTGCTAAAAAAGGCCGGAACAGTTAACTGCGTGCCTGACGCTAACGGAGATGGACGCGGCGTTGGATGCTCTGGCCGCCCTGATCGAGCCGGTCGAAACCGATTTGAGTTGGCGGCCCCGTTTGGACGACCCCGACGACGAGATGCGTCTCGAAGCGGCCATTAACGGCCGTGCCGACGCCCTGGCTACGTTCAATGCGCCGCATTTTCAGGCTGCCACGGCGTGCGTCTGGGGGGTCCGGTCGAGATTCTTCGCGAGGTGGTCGAACTATGAGCAAAGCAACCTATCCACTCAAGCTGCCAGCCTCGATCAAAGCCGCCGCGGCGCGCCTTGCCAAAGAGGACGGCGCGTCACTCAACCAATGGATTGCGACTGCGGTCGCGCAGAAAATCGGTGTCGTGGAGACCGCGGCGTCGAGACGCGCCGCCGCGTAGTCGATGATGAGTTCCGCATGCCCGGCCACGTACGTCTCAAGGTCGCGCAACAGTGTAATCACCTTGCCCGCGGTCGCACGCACAGGTGACGTCACGGCGGCGAGCGCTGCAGCCCAGCCGGTTCGAAAATCAAAATACTAAAGACGTGAGCAGTCCCAGCGGTTTGATTTGCGACCGTTCGCGCATCGCTGCGGATTGCGCCGGATCGGCGGCGCCCCGCGTTACCCACACCGAGGGTAAGCGGGCGGCGTGCGCCCCGGCGAGATCCGTCTCGATGCCGTCCCCGCACACGAGCGGCGCGCGGGCTGGTTCACGCGACAGCGCCGCCGCGAAGATGGCACGGTGGGGCTTGCCCATCATCAGCACCTGGCCGCCCCGCGCGCGGTAATCGGCGGCAATCGCGCCCGCGCACTCCAGACTCCGCGTCCCCGCGGGCGCCAGCGCGTCCGGGTTGGCGCAGACCAGCGGCAGCCCGCAGGCCAGCGCGCGATCGATGACGACCGATCCGGCCTCCGGCCGATCAGTGAGCAGAACGAAGTCGGCC
>JASHVB010000277.1 GCA_030039695.1 Acetobacteraceae bacterium | reverse complement strand
GGCGGTTTCAATGCGTCGGCGGAGCGAGGAGGCGGTCAGCAGGGACGTCGCGGTCTGCCAACCAGATTTCCTCGGTCAGGTCGGCTCGGTGCATGCTCTCGCTCGGCCTGACTGCCGCCAGGTGGCGCACTGCGCCGCGGTCCCCGGCCAGAGAAGCGGCGACCGGGTCGGTGGTCTGCCGCTCTCACCGCCGCCGTTCAGACCGGCGCGCAGCCGATGCGTTTGACGCCGCAACGGTCTCTCCGGCCGGTTCCGCCATTATCGAACCGTCCGAAAGCGCCTCCGCACGTCCGTCGCCGACAGCGCCGGCTGCTCCCAGGCGGCAAAATGCCCGCCGCACCGGATTGCGGTCCCTTACCGCGGATTGCAGAACCGCTCGGCCGGGACACGCGCCCGACAGGGAAGTTCCACCCCGAACTGCGCGAACGCGAGCGGCGCCTCGATTCGCGAGCCGGAAGCCGCGCGGGAGGGGTATTCCGTCAGCCCGGAATTCTTACCGGAAGCGACGTGATACCGTGGATGAAGTTGGAATAGATCCGCCGCGGTTCACCCATGACCTCGATCATTGGGAAGCGCTTCATGATCTCTTCCCACAGGATCGTCAGTTGCAGCTCGGCCAACCGGTTGCCGACGCAGCGATGGACGCCGAAGCCGAATGACAGATGATGCCGCGAACGCGGTCGGTCGATGATGAACTCATTCGGCCGCTCGATTGCGTCCTCATCCCGATTACCCGAGATGTACCACATCACCACCTTTTCGCCCTTGCGAATCTGCCGGCCCGCCAGCTCGGCATCCGCCAGCGCGGTGCGTCGCATATGCACGACTGGCGTCTGCCAGCGGATGATCTCTGACACCATGCCCGGAACCAGGCCCGGGTTGTCACACAGCTTCCGATATTCAGCCGGGTGCTTGCCCAACGCCCACAATCCGCCGCTCATGGAATTGCGCGTGGTGTCATTACCGCCGACAATCAACAGCACCAGGTTACCGAGAAACTCCGCCGGATCGTCGACCAGGTTCTTTGTCGCCTCGCCATGGGCGAGCATCGAGATCAGATCAAACCCGCCGGGCTTCGCCTGCCGCTCATGAAACATGCGCGAGAACACGTCCAGCGGCTCCGTCAGCAGCTCGAGCCGCTTCTCTTCGGAATCGACGATGCCACCGGCATTCACATCGGCCACTGCGATGTCCGACCAAGCGGTCAGTTTGCGCCGCTCTTCCAGCGGAAAATCAAACAACGTGGCGAGCATCAGCGTTGTGAGCTCGATGGAAACACGCGCCACCCAGTCGAACACCTCGTTGCGCGGCAGCCCTTCCAGCACGTGTGCCGTGCGTTCGCGGATCAGCGCGGACATGTTGTGCAAATTCGCCGGAGCGACGATCGGGCTGACCACCTTGCGCTGATCGTCGTGCCGCGGCGGATCCATCGAAATGAAGCTGGAACGACGGAACTCCATCGGCCGGTCAGTGATGGTGATGCCGCCAAGCCTCGCCTCAGACGAATAGATCTGCGGTGCGGTCTCCACCTGCATGATGTCTTTGAACTTGGTCACCGACCAGTAGGAGCCGTACATGCCATCGCGCGTGTAATGCACCGGATCCTCGCGCCGCAGGCGCTCGAAATACGGATGCCAGATGTCATCCTGGTAAAGCTTGGGGTTGCTGACATCGATTGCGTCGAGCGGCAGGCCGTACGCGTCTGTCACAGGGTCGAAATGGACCGGAGCGTTCATGGCGGTTTTCCTGGCGCGTTGTTGCGCTTAGCCTAACCGGCCGCGCGCGGCGGCACAAATACCATACCACCTCATGACAACGCGATCAGAACATCCGCTGCGAGGCCAGCCGCGCACCTTCCGCCAGTGACGCCAGCTTTGCCCACACCACGTCCGAAGCAACCCGCCCCAGCCCCGCGGCGGTGTCGAAACCGCAATCCGTGCCGGCGAGCACGCGCGTCCGGTCGCCGAGCACCTGCGCAACGCGCTGGATGCGGTCCGCCACGACTTGGGGGTGTTCCACGACGTTGGTCAACGTATCGACCACCCCAGCGATCAGGCACTGGTCGTCGGCCAACGGGAACGTCTCGAAGCAGCGGAACTCGTGCGCGTGGCGCGGGTTGGCAAAGGGCAGGACAAAGGCACTGACCTTGGTGCACTGGATGATCGGCAGCACGTCTTCCAGCGGCACGTCGCTGTCATGGGGCGACTCCGAATTGCCCCAGCAAACGTGCATGCGCACCCGCTCGCGGGGAATGTTCACCAGTGCGTCGTTCAGTGCGGTAACGACGTTCTCCGCGAATTCCAGGAATACACGCAACGGCTTGTCGCCAAAATACAGATGTCGTTCCAGGGCCAGATCGGGGCAGTCGAGCTGCAGCACAAAGCCGTGGTTGACGATCGCCTCGTATTCCACCTGCAACGCCCTGCCGAGCGCCGCCAGATACGCCCGCTCGCTGTCATAGTGCCGGTTCTGGATCGTCGTTGCGACAATCCCGGGCGATGGTGCGGTCAGGAAATGATCCACGAACCCGTCGTCCATGTCGTTCAGCGCCGCGCGGAAATCGTCGCATTCATGCTCGATCGCGTCGCGCGTCAGGTAATGCACCGCGCTGAGTGCCGTCGGCAGCGCTGCGTCATTGATCGCCGCGGGAAACACCGCCTGCATCCGGCGGCGGAAGTCCTTGAACACGGGGTAGCGCTCCACATCCGTCCGCGGGGGGCGTTGCCAGCTTCCGCCCAGCCCGCTGAGCCGCTCGCGGATATAGAGGTGAAACGAATCCCGCCCCTGCTCTCCATTGTTGGCGACATCGAGACCGGCTGCGCGCTGCTTGCGCAGCACGTCGCGCACCGCCGCCTTGGCCAGGGTGTCGATCTCGCCCGCATCGACCGCCTCGCCGCGATTGCGGCGCTGGTACAGTCCCAGCAGCTCCGGCGGGCGCGGCAGACTGCCGGTATGCGTGGTCAGGATCCGGGTCTCGCTGCGCTGCATGGCATTCCCCCCGCGGTCGCTGCCGCGATGCTATGGCCACGCGCCGCAGACCAGCAATCCGCGCATCGCAGTCTGGGGTTGCACTCCCTCCCCTGTTCCCCGCATAGACACCGCCCCAACTACCCCGCCCTGAGGAGGATCCCGACCCATGCCCGCCATCACCCTGCCCGACGGTTCCGTGCGCCGCTTCGACGCGCCGGTGACGGGCACGACGGTGGCCGAGGCAATCGGTCCCGGCCTCGCCCGCGCCGCTCTGGCGATGAAGCTTGACGGCAAGGTGGTCGATCTCGCCACGCCGATCGACCATGACGCCAGCGTGCTGTTCATCACCCGCCGCGATGCGGATGCGCTGGAGCTGATCCGCCACGACGCGGCCCATGTTCTCGCCGAGGCAGTGCAAGAGCTGTTTCCGGGCACCCAGGTGACCATCGGGCCGGCGATTGACGACGGCTTCTATTACGACTTCGCGCGTAACGAGCCGTTCACCCCGGAGGACTTCCCGGCCATCGAGGCGAAGATGAAGGAGATCGTCGCCCGCGGCGAGCCCTTCGTCCGCGGCACGATGGATCGCGAGGCTGCGATCCGATTTTTTCAAGACAAAGGCGAGAAATACAAGGCCGAGCTGATCCAGGACTTGCCGCGCGACGAGACGATCAGCCTGTACACCCAGGGGGGCTGGGTGGACTTGTGTCGCGGCCCGCACATGCGCAGCACCGCCGATGTCGGCACGGCATTCAAGCTGATGAAGACCGCTGGCGCCTATTGGCGGGGCGACCACCGCAACGCCATGCTCTCGCGCATCTACGGCACCGCCTGGCGCGATCAGAAGGAGCTCGACGCCTATCTGCACCGGCTGGAGGAAGCGGAACGCCGCGACCACCGCCGTATCGGCAAGGAGATGGACTTGTTCCACCTCCAGGAGGAAGCGCCCGGCGCCGTGTTCTGGCACCCGAACGGCTGGAGGCTGTACCGCAAGGCGGAAGCTTA
>JASHVB010000276.1 GCA_030039695.1 Acetobacteraceae bacterium | reverse complement strand
GGTCTACGCCGGCGCCAACGGTGCATGCGGCCGCGTGTCTTTACAGATAATTCCTCCGCGATCGCCTATCGTTGTCGTCCCGTAGCACTCGGCGAACACCGGCGGCAGAGGTCTTCCATTCGGCGGCGACAGCCAGAGCCGCAGCAGGTGCCGTTTGCGCTCGACCTCCGGCCAATCCTGGTACGCAGTGCGCGCGTGCAGGATGGTGTGGTTGTGCAGGATTTGCACGTCGCCGGGTAAGAAGGTCATATCCAGCCGCAGCTCAGGGTCCCCTGCCAGCGCGTTCAGCATGTCGAGCGCCTCAATGTCCCCTGGCGTCAACCGCCGTGCCTCAGGAAAGCGCTGCGCCGAGCCGATATGCGAGCGCGAATAAAGTACCGACAGCCGACCCGCATATTCGTTGAACACTGGCGCTTGGTAAAACGGTGCCTTACCTTCCGGCACCTCGCCGCGCCGATCGACTGGCAGCGGCTGATACAAACGTTCCAGCAGGTCGGGCCGGCGGGCAAGCATGACATTGTGCACCGCCATCGAGCTCGCGAGCCGCGACAGGCCACCGGATTTGGCGCGACGCAGGCACAGCAGCGCGACCATGTCGCTACGGTCAATATGGAAGTTCTGCTCTTCGGAGGTGGCATAACTGCGCACATGCGGATCGGTCGCGCTGTTGCCGCCGAGATCATAGACGTGGCCGAGCAAATGCCCCTTGGCGTTCTGCGAACGCGCGCTGCCGAACCAGGTGCCGACGCCCCAGTACATCGTCGCGCTGTCAACAATAGGCCGGTCCTCCACCGGCATGCCGCGCAACCGGACGAAGCCGCGGCCGTTCACCACTTCGTCCCGTAGCCTTTCCAGTATCGGGCCGAGCGTGGGTAGCGGGAAGTCGGTGCGGCGGATCGCGGTGATGTCGAGGCCGCGGGCCTGCACCGCCTCTCTTGCCGCTTCAAGCTCGGCGAGATCGGACCGCGTCAGCTCGTAGGTCCACTCCGTCTCGCGCTGTTGCATCTCCGGACCGGTCCAGGCGGAGGGTCCGTCGACCGGCCGGCGTGTCGGCTTTGATCGTGCCCCGATTGCTTCGGCAGCCTCCATGGCATCGTGCCTCCATATTTGACAACGCCTTAGCGCACATGCCTGCCGCCGGCCAGAGCGCGGCTGCGCAGACGGGATGCGGGGCTCGGGTATCCCCGAGGGTTTGCGCGGGGAGCCGCCGCTGCTATGTGTCCGCAAGCTGCGCTGGAGAGATGGCCGAGCGGCTTAAGGCGCACGCTTGGAAAGCGTGTGTACGTGCAAGCGTACCGTGGGTTCGAATCCCACTCTCTCCGCCACCAGACCCTTTCCCCACATTTCCTGCCAATCTGCTCCTCAGGCTAATCGCCCGTTATGACGCGATGAATTGGCAACTCGCCGCCTCCGGAACCCTCCCCGATATTGCCGCGCCGCCGTAGATAAGCAACGCGGCGCCGTGCCACCTATCCACCACGGCTCCTACACCACATCTGGGGGCACGCCCCAAACTTGCAGTTTCGGCGGTCCGCGAACTGATCGCGAGCGGCACGGTTACGGCGACGGCGTATGGCTGACGGTCGCCGGACGGGGCTATTCAGGATCTCTACGACGACCGGGTGCTGCTCCTCTGCGGGGCGAGACCGTTGCGAACTGCCAGAACGAATGAGCGGTACAGCGAAGGAGGCGGTGAATCTTCCGTTGCCTCTCCAAGATATTTGCACAAGGGAATTTTCGGCTTGCGACTGGGGGAGGAAGCCCAAGCCGATGCCACGGCACAGCCGGTGACAGCGATGACCGTCAACGAAATCAGGACCGGCGCGGCGACGCGTCCGGCCCTTCTTTTCAGCGAGGTGCCGAAGTGCTTTTGGATGACCTTCTCAACCTGCTCGGAGACCAACAACCCAGCCTGGCCGACGCGCTAGTGAAGACATAGATTCTGCTTCACCAGATCGATAGGAACGAACTGGTCGATTGGCTCAAGCGTGAATTGGAAGGCTGCCGAGACAGCGCGACCTTGCCGCAATAGCGTCTCCTGCCCAGCAGGTCGCGCCAACGTGGCTGGGTTTAACGTCGACGGTGGTCGTAGAAGGTCAAGTTCTCGCCTTCGCGTAGGTCAAGCACCTCGCATCCGGTGCCGGTCACTGCCACCACGTGCTCCCAGTAGACCGCCAGAGAGTTGTCAGCGGTGACCGCTGATCGGGTGTTATTTGTCATGCGTGTGCCTTCACCGCTGCCAGCACAGATGAAGGGCTCCACCGTGATGACCATGTTCTTGTCTAGTATGCGGCCCTCGTTTCGTGGATCATGATAGTACGGGATCAGCCAGCCATCGGCGTGTACCTGGCCGATTGAATGGCCGGTACCACTAGCCACCCGGAGCATCGAGAAGCCAAAGGATTCCACGTACGCCTGGACCTCTTCAGCGATTCGCTGCAGATGGGCGCCGGGGCGGATCAAGCTGATTCCGAGGCACATGGCCTGATAACCTACGTCAAAAAGCAACCGGGCCTTTGCCGAAGTGTCGTCGCCCACGATCCACATGCGCTGGGTGTCGCCGCACCAACCCTCCTTCTTGAGACTGACATCCACGCCGAACAGGTCGCCTATCTTCAGTGGGATCTTGCTGGGTTCACCGCTGAAGGCAATCTCATTGTGAGCGATAGAGATACAAGCGTACTCACTGGAGTCGTAGCCGGACAGGTCCTCACGATCGACCTCTGCGTCGTACTTGTTGACGATGAGGTCGTAGGCTATATCGTTGATGTGCTGGGACGTGACACCAGGTTTGACGTGTGGTGTGAGTTCCTGCAATATTAGAGCACAGGTCCTGCCAGCCTCACGCATCATGGCGATCTGACCAGAAGTCTTGGTGGATATCTGGCTGTAGTCGATGCTGTGTTTCGAATAGGCTGGAGCGGGCATTGATGTTTCTCCGGTCTGGTCGCTGAAACTGCGTAGGACACGGCAATGCGTAATATCTGGCTGCTGCCTTGCACTGCTGCTGTAGTCTATGGGGATCAACACTCCCCCTGTCCAGGATGCAATTTGTCGCGCGCTTTGCTTTGTTGGACGATTCCTTCCTAAACTTGGCGGTCCATTCGGACCGCCGATTTTTTGACCCGGACACGTGCCGTGTCCGGCCCGGACAGATGGGTGACACGCTAGTCCCAAGACATACGCGACAACCTTGTGCCGAACGGGTTGTCGACGGGTTGCAAGGTTTTCTGCTCCTGATCGATGCAGCCGAGATCGTAGTGCATGAAGCTGACCAGCCAAATGCCGTCCTCGACCTCTCTGAGGCCGACTTGTTGACCGGCCAATACGGTTGAGAGTTTGATTTTCTCGCGGTGCATGCAGACACCGCCGCAGGCGGTGACCAGGTCTTGACCCCACTTAATGAGCGCGCATGGCATGGGGACGTCGATCATGATTCAATGTGCTCTTGCGACGCGCCAACTGGCGCGGGTCGCTACCTCCACACGAGTGCCGACAGCCACAGATTCCCGCCCGTGCTGCAGGGAGTGGCGGACCTACGGGATGGGCTCGGCTCCCATGTAGCTTGGGTAAGCGTCCTAGACGGGACTGGGACGTATGGTCAGTGGTCCGGCGGTGTAGGTGACCTTTCGCTAGGAATTACCGAAAATGCATAGCACCGCGACCGCCCGCGGCACCATGAAGTGATCGCGGATCCGTCATTTGGCGGGCTTGGATGAACAATTCCTGAGTGGATGCTCGAATGGGTGCTGCAACGATCAGCCAGGAATTGACCGGTCAGGGGCCGGCCTTCTCGGACATGGTGCGCATTCCCAGCGGCACGTTCCGTATGGGGTCGGACCGGCACTATCCGGAAGAGGCGCCGGCGCACACCGTGACAGTCAGCTCATTCTGGATCGATCGCACGCCGGTCACGAACCACCAATTTCAGGCATTCGTCCGGGCCACTGGCTACCTCACAGTCGCTGAGATCGCTCCGGACCCGAAGGACTATCCGGGCGCATTGCCGCACATGTTGAAGCCCGGGTCGCTCGTCTTTGCGCCGCCCCGGCATCCCGTTGATCTGCGCGACTGGTCTCAGTGGTGGCGGTTCGAATTTGGCGCCAACTGGCGTCGTCCGTACGGCCGAGGCCGGTCGAACCTTGGCCTCGACGACCATCCGGTGGTGCATGTCGCGTACCAGGATGCCGAAGCCTATGCAGCATGGGCAGGCAAGGCGCTGCCAACGGAAGCTGAATGGGAATACGCCGCGCGTGGCGGCCTCGACGATGCTGAATACGCATGGGGCGACGAATGGAGTCCTGGTGGCCGTCACATGGCCAATACGTGGCAAGGCGCATTCCCGCACGAAAATCTCGCCACCGATGGCTATCTTCGGACCTCGCCCGTCCAGGCGTTTCCTCCCAATGGCTACGGCCTGTTCGACATGATCGGGAACGTGTGGGAATGGACGGCCGATTGGTACTCGCTCCAGCACGCCGCTGATGCGCCGAAACCTTGCTGCATCCCGGAGAATCCGCGCGGCGGACCGGAAGCGGGCAGCCATGACCGATGCGCCGGCGCCATACGAATCCCGCGCAAGGTCGTCAAGGGTGGCTCACATCTCTGCGCACCAAACTATTGCCGTCGTTACCGGCCCGCGGCGCGCCATGCACAGCCGATTGACTCGGGCATGAGCCATGTCGGGTTTCGCTGCGTCATCCGGTCCTAGCCATGCTGTCTATGCCGATATGAGAACCGATGAGCGACACCAAACCGGAGCACCTGAGTAACCTTCCCAGGACGATATTGGCATGATGATCGAGCTCGGGGGCGTCATCGACATCATCTACCCAGTGCTCGCGGTCAGGACATTCTATCCAGTCGAGGCGGCAGGGAGCGCGTTCATACTTGCGTTCCTTCCTTGCGCGATCACTCGGGAGCTGCCCGGCGGCTCGCACGTTCGCACGCCTCCGTAACACGTATCCGCTGAAGAGGTCGGCATGCAGTATCATCAGAAAGGTATCGAGCATGACGGAGCCGCTGGCCAAAGTCGGTGCGGACCGATTCGAGGTTAGGGTCACCGCCGACAGCCATTTTGCCTGGATCCGCACCCGGCTCAGCGTGGAACGCACGATGATGTCGTGGCTGCGCACAGCGATTGCGTTGATCGGCTTCGGTTTCGCGATAGATCAGTACCTCGGCCGTGTGCAACAGACACCCAGTGCAGAGCGTGTCCATTTCCCACACGCGCCGCATTACCTGGGGCTCGCGCTGATTGCGTCCGGTATCGTGGCGCTGCTGATCTCGATTTGGCAGTATCTTTGGACGCGTCGATACATTTCCGACGGATCGTTTTCCGCCATTGCCGGAGATCAGCGAATGCACACGCCTGTCTTGGCAGTCGCCGTCCTGCTGATCTGCATCGGCCTGTTCGCATTTTTCGCTGTGCTGCTGCGCCTCCCCTAACCACCTAAGCTCGGCGGATGGGAGTGGCGCGGGTTTCCAGGACCGTTGAACCACTGAGGGAGACAGACATGGCTCAGGGCAAACCGAACATCCTTATCCTCTGGGGCGATGATATCGGCTGGTGGAATATCAGCTACAACAATCGGGGCCAGATGGGCTATCGCACCCCAAACATCGACCGCATCGGCCATGAAGGTTGCACGTTCACCGACTACTACGGCCAGCAAAGTTGCACCGCTGGGCGGGCTGCCTTCATCACCGGCCAGAATCCGGTTCGCACCGGACTGACCAAGGTCGGGATGCCGGGCGCCGAGGTCGGGCTTAGAGCTGAAGATCCGACGATTGCTGCGTTACTGAAGCCGCTGGGTTATGCCACTGGCCAGTTCGGCAAGAACCATTTTGGAGATAAGGACGAGTTCCTGCCGACTATGCATGGTTTCGATGAGTTTTTCGGTAACCTGTACCACCTCAATGCCGAGGAGGAGCCAGAAGACTTGGATTATCCAAAGAACTCGGAATTTAAGAAGCGCTTCGGACCCCGCGGCGTACTCCATGCCTGGGCCGACGGGAAAGGTGGTCAGACGGTTGAGGATACCGGCCCACTGACGAGAAAGCGTATGGAGACCATCGACGACGAGGCAACCACGCACGCACTGAGTTGGATGGACAAAGTCCACAAGGAAGGCAAACCCTTCTTCATGTGGTATAATACGACCGCCATGCACTTCCGAACCCACTGCGCCGAAAAACACGCAGGGAAGAGCGGGCAGGGCTTCTATAATGATGTCATGGTGGCACACGACGAGAATATCGGCCGCATGCTGAACAAGCTCGACGAGCTGGGCATCGCCGACGACACGATCGTGATGTATTCCACGGACAATGGCCCCCATTACAACACCTGGCCGGACGGCGGAATTACCCCGTTCCGCAGCGAGAAGAACACAAACTGGGAGGGAGGCTGGCGCGTGCCCGTCTTCGTTCGCTGGCCAGGCAAGATCAAACCCGGCACGGTGTTCAACGACATCGCTTCGCACCAGGACTGGCTACCCACGTTGCTGGCGGCTGCGGGAGAGCCTGACATCAGCGCCAAGCTGCTGGAGGGGCACAAGGCCGGTGATAAGACCTTCAACGTCCATATAGACGGCTACAACCTGTTGCCTTATCTGACAGGCGCGGCGGATGAAAGTCCCAGGAAGTACTTCTTCTACATCAGCGACGACGGCGACATCCTAGGAATCCGCATGGGCGATTGGAAGGTCGTGCTTATGGAGCAGCGAGCCAAACAACTGATGTGCTGGTTCGAGCCATTCGTGAAGCTGCGCGCACCGAAAATGTTCAACCTACGCCGCGACCCGTTTGAGCGGGCGGATGAAAACTCAAACACCTACTGGGATTGGCTGATCTCTCACGCCTACATCATGTACGAGATGCAGGCGATCGTCGCCCAGCAAATCCCGACCTTTCTCAAATTTCCGCCACGTCAGAAGCCGGCGGCGTTCAACTTGGATGCAGTTCTGCAGCATCTTCAGGAGGCGAGCGGCAGCGCTAACCACTAGACCGTCACAGCCCGTGGCGCCACTGATAACTGGGTGCGCCGGCTATGCGTCGTCGTCGCGGAGCGCATAGCTGGGAGCGGTGACGTCGTTCGATGACGCTCACCGGTCCTGTACAATTCACGTGACTGGCTTTGCACGGCTTGCATGTGGGCGGTCAGATCGAGGGGCCCCGAATCGCACTACGCGTTTGCGAGCAACCAGGTACAGCGGCTTTGCCACGAGCGCCCCGAATGTGAGATGTAGAACTCGGTACCTATGCGGCTGCTATACCCACCCCGCTGTTGGAATCGGTTCGCGCGCTCCAGTTCTGTGCGACATGTCTAGCCGATCAGCATCGGCTCGAAAAAGTCCATTGTATCCGCGGACTGCAGCGGCGACTTCTCGGATCACGCGCAACGAGGAGCGTGCTCGGTCATATCGATCTGATCGAGACACTCAAGGCACTTGCCGGTCGTCCCGTCGCCAAACTTGATGAATTCGGCCAGCGATACAGGCGCGACAGTGCGTCTTGACGATCGCCTTGATCAATCTTGGACCAGGCCGGTGCCAGGACGTCTGAAGGCCGGCTTGAGAAGTGACTGATGCGGGTGAGTAGGAAAGCCAGGCTTTCGGCAAACGCCCGATATTTTCCGAATTTGCCATAGCCGGCCAGCAGTCGACTTTTTAGTTACCGAGCACGATGCGTCACAGCAGACGCGGAGGGAAGTGGCATCTTGGCGACAAGCCGGACGCCTACCCCATCGAGCACGGCTTCGACGAGATGAAACACTTCGCCGCCTACTACGCAGGCGTCTACTCGTACAACGACACGTCGAAGTGGTTCCACCCGTGGTTCCCGTCGTACAACCCAGAATATAACAGGATGTACGATGACATTGTGAACCTGGGTGAATGGGAAGGAGAAGCCGGCGCACCGGCCAGAAAGGTGAGCACGATTAGCTACGATAGCCTGGCTGATTTTGACCTCAGGCAGACACAATCGGCTATCGACTATATCCGGGACCACGCGAAGGGCGACAAGCCGTTCTTCATGGATGTCAACTTTATCAAGATGCATAATCCGACCAACGCGGCGCCGGCCTTCCGGGGGCGATCGCACCTCGGCGATTATTCCGACTCGCTGATGGAGCTCGATCACGACATCGGCCGGATCATGGATGTGATCCGCACCGAGGCACCAAACACCATTGTCAATCCTGACCGCTGACAATGGCGCCTGGCTCGATGCTTATCCCGACGCCGGCACCCAGCCATTTCGTGGCGAGAAGGGAACGCCGTTCGAGGGCGGCTGGCGTGTTCCCGCAGTGATGTGGTGGCCCGGACACATCCCGGCTGGAACGGAATACCACGAGATGATGTCGCACATCGACTCTTGGGCGACACTCGCCACGATGGTTAGCCTGAAGCCGCCGCCCCATGACTGGGTCGGCAACGATGGCAAGCCCATCTATTTCGACAGTGTCGACAACAGCGACTATATTTTGGGCAAAACACCGCACTCGGCAAGGACGTCGTGGATCTATATCGACGGCGAGAACTTTAACGGGGTGCGAGCCGATATCGGCGGCGATCCGAAGGAGCCGTGGTTGCGCCTCGCATGGAAGTATCTATGGACTGCGAAGGACTCCTGGCTTGGAACAACCGCCAATCTGGGTTCGATCGGTGCACTGTACAATCTGACGATGGACCCGTTCGAGCGATACGACATGGTGTTCAATGGGGCCGCACCGATCCGGGTGCTCAGCTCATCGCCGGGTAAGTACGCCGGTGAGGATAACGGCTGGGTGCTCTCACTGATCTATCCGGTGGTGATCGATTTTGATAAATCTGTCATGAAGTACCCGAGCATCACCCGCTATGTCGGCGGTGCCTCAAACGACCTCATCCCGAACCTACAGAGACCGAATGACCCGGTTCCATTACTGAAAGATCCGATCGAGAGATTGCACATCGGAGGCAGCGGCGGTTAACCACAGCAATTTCGGTCGCACCTCCTCTTGCCTCAATCGGCTAGGAGAGAGCTATGAATCCCACCGATCAATTGGCAGCCGGTTTCGCGAGCGTGCGTACCAAGCTCAAGATCGCAGACCACGTACGCAGGGATGACAACCTGGAAGGGCTGGTCCTCAACTGGTTTGCATAAATGCACGCCGGGCAAATCGACCGCACCCAACTGGCACCGGAGTACAGCGCGCATCTATCAGACGAGGCAGTGCGACAGATGTCTCGCTTCCTTGCGGAGTATCACTTCGGTGCCTCGCCGTCGGGAGCACAGATCCTGCGCCGGCATGCGTCGGGCGATCAGACATTCTGCCTGGCAAAGATTCTGTTCCCGCGTGGCGACGCCGCCAGCCTGCTGTTTGGCTTCAACCAGAACGGGAAAATCACCGGCATAAGTCTGATGAGCATGGCCGGCGATTAATACCTACCACCGGCCCGCTCGCCGCGAAGGACGATCCGGCGAGCGGGCCGGTGGGTTTCCACGATGGTCCCCTCCTGCGATACTAACCGATGTGGACAGGAGCTCGAACACGTAATACTGAGCGGCAGCGCTGAGGCTGCCGCGGCCAGGGGACCCATTGCGGTAGAGAGGGAGAGCCGCGTCGCTCTTCGCTGATCCCAAGTACCTGCCCGTGGCCGGGCTTTTGCCAAGGACGTGTAGCGGTTTTGGATCTCGGTCGGGCACCCTGAGGGCGGCTCGTTTGGCCAGAATTGCCCCTCCGTCGCGAGGGGGAGTTGACGCGCAGGTGGAGGAAAACATGAGCCGCGAAGCAACAGTCGCCTCGTTCCTGAACCCTCTCCTTCCCGCGGCAGGTCGCTGGCGCAGGCGCTCCTGCGCTTTCTTTGCAGCCATGATAGTGACCGGAGCCATGGGGATCGGCCCCCACGCAAAGGCCAAGCCGCCGCCGGCTGGGTGCGATGTTCCGAATGTCGTCGCCCGAGTGCTGCCCGCTGTCGTCAACATCCAAAACGCCGGGCTGGCGCACCAGGAAATCATGAACGTCCGGAACGACCTGCTGCAGCAGCAAAGCAACACACCGTCCATAGCATACTCCGTCGGAACCGGGTTCATCATCAGCTCCGATGGCCTGATCGTCACGAACCAGCACGTTATCCGGGATGCGATCGTCGTCCTGGTGAGGTTCCAGGATAAGACGCAAGTTCTGGCCCACCTGGTAGCCTCGGCGGCACTGCAGGATATCGCACTACTCAAGGTAGACGTCCCCCTAAAGCTGCCCACGGTGTCGTTTGGCGACAGTGACGCGCTGCGGGTGGGCCAACCGGTGATCGCCATAGGCAACCCTATCGGGGTCGGAACGTCGGTCAGCACAGGGACCGTCAGCGCCGTCAATCGCAACCTGATGCGAACGCCCTTCGACGACTACATCCAGACAGACGCAGCGATAAACCCTGGCAACTCCGGCGGACCGCTGCTTGATTGCAGCGGAAAGGTCGTCGGGATCAATACCGCGCTGCTGTCGAACAATCCGGCGCAAGGTTCAATCGGGCTCGGCTTCTCATTGCCGTCCAATGGCGCGAAATTAGTCATCAAGGCGTTGCAGGATCCAAAGGCTGTACCGAACTGGGTCGGTGTACAGCTGCAGGACATGAGCGCAAGACTGGCTTCGTCTTTCAAGCGGCCAAACGGCTCGGGGGCTATTGTCACCGGCGTGGCACCGGGTAGCCCCGCGGCCCTCGCTCCGCTCGTGCCAGGAGACATCATAACCAGCGTGGGCGGCGAGGAGCAGCCCGACGCACGGGCGGTTCAGCGCGCCATCGTCATGGCTCAGCCAGGACAACCGGTCATGTTGTCTGTCTGGCACCGCGGCGAAGCGAAGCAGGTAGCGGTAAAGGGCGAGCCCTGGCCGAATTTCAAGCAGCTCCAGAGCGACGTAGTCCCTGACCAGGCCGAGGTAGCTCGAGCGTTTGCCTATGGGCTAGGCCTGCACGTGATCGCCATTACTGACGCGGATCGACTGCGCTTCGGTCTGGGGAACCTCCAGGGCGTGCTGATCGACCGCGTCGATCCCGGCACACAGGCGGCGGAACTCGGCGTGCAGGTCGGCAATGTGATCCAGCAGATTGGCAATGAGATCGTCTCCACACCGGAGCAGGCAATGGCTCAGCTGGCATATGGCAAGCCGGATGCACATGATACGCTGGCGATCCTGGTTCAGGAGGCGTCCGGGCCCCAGTGGGTGACCGTGTGGGTCGGCCGACCTGATTCACGACAGTTTGTTACCGGGGGCGCGTCTACGGAAACGGCGCCGACCGCCCAAGGGGAAACTGTGCGCCAATAGCTATGGCGAGCGCCAATCATTGGGAGCGGTGCGACTGAAGTTCTGCCACGATCTGATTGTCCCCCGTGTCGCGCTTGGCCCCAAACGAGCTCGACGCAGCACTTGAGCGACTGACATCGACCGGGCCCATCTTCGGGCACGGAACACCACTTGCTGCGACCTACGTGTTCAAGCATGCGTCGGTCCAGGACGCTGTCGACGGTACATGCTCAGGAGCCGCCGACGGAAGTTGGACGCGAGCATTACCAATGTGCTGGTCGACCAGTTTCCATTGCTGTCGAGATTTCTGGCGCTGCTCTTGGGGCGGAACTTGTTGATCGTCGAGGCGCCTGGAAGCAGACCAAGCGAAGTCCCACCTATTGCGCCCAGCTAGGGTCCGAAGCGAAGGCGGCATTGGTCCGGCGAACGCCGGGAACAGACCGTCTAACCTTAGAGCAGCGCCAGATAGATCCGCAACCGTCAGGACGGGCCGCATAACGAGGTTATGTTCCGTCGCGAGCAAATCGCATGAGGGGCGGCGATACAGCCGTCGCATCTAGCGCACCCCAACCCTCATTTTCAATTTCTCTCAACGCCATCAGTTCATCTCTCAACGCTTTCGGTTCACACGCTTAGCGTGCGTTGCGCAGTGCGTGCGGGACGCCGGCCAGCGCATAGTGCCAATTCGGTGATCGCGCACCGCAATGCCGTTCTCATTGGCCAGCAGGCAACCGCTCTCGGATGAAAATTTATAGAGGGTTAGCCGCGCAGCCACGGCAACACGCGACCACTTTCTCTTAAGGCCCCCTGCCTAATACCAATGGCAGTACCTATTGACTTGCCTCGATCTGACACGGCTACAGGCCCGTTCATCACATGATCTCAGAGGCGGACGTTAGGCGCCACTTGGTGGGATGCCTCGAATGTTTCCGATTTTGCATAGCCGCCTCGGTCGCCTTTCAGTAATTCAGTCGTGAGGCCTCGCATTGGTGGCTGCGAGCCAGGACGATCGCTGCGCACTACAAGCATGGGATTTGGTTCGAGTTCAACCGTATGACGCGACCTATCGTGATGGCGACGAGGTTGCCATCACAAATTTAGCTGAGACCGGTACGTCGTCCGGGCTCAGAAGCTTGCGTTCCGCCATCGTAAACAATAACGAAAGGACTGCCAAATGCGCAATGCTCTTGCAGTACTCGGTCTC
This sequence comes from Acetobacteraceae bacterium, assembly GCA_030039695.1. The sequence continues at coordinate 2,107 of JASHVB010000276.1, read as the reverse complement.
GGATTCGCGTTTCAGCTCGCTCAACCGGTTGTGTCATGGGCGCAAACGCCAGACGCCGTCATCGAATTGTCAGGCGGCTCTGTCTCTGCCGGCATTGGCTATAGCTGGGGCAGCGGCACTCTCATCTTTCAGGGAACACGCTATCCTTTAACTGTGAGCGGTCTCTCTATCGGTAGCGTCGGCCTCTCAGACTATACCGCTGCCGGAACCGTAACCGGTCTGCATACCGCACAACAAATCAACGGCGTCTTTTCCGCAGTGGGCGCAGGCGTCACGCTCGGAGGTGGCGGCAACGTTGCGGCACTACAGAACCAGAACGGAGTCGTAATCCATCTGAGTTCTACGACCCAAGGTTTAAGCCTGTCCATCGGCACCGCGGGTGTAAAAATAGCACTTGCCCAGTGACCGTATCGCGGGCGCGCGCTGTGCTCCCTGTCTGGCCGTGCGACCCCAACGAGACCAGCGCGCGCCCGGCGCCTCAAGGACGCGTCCAGTCAGCCGAGCCAGTTCGCGATGGCCAAGGCGCCTGCGTCTGGCGACCAGCGCCTCATCCAGAGTGAGGGCGATACCTGCCACAACGGTACCGGCGCCGAGAAGCGCGATCGGCCGATGTACGCGGGTCGCCATCAACCTCGTGGCAGGCGCAAAGAGGCTGGAGAGCCGCAAGTTGGTGACCACGATCATCACCCCGAGCAGTAGGGTGATTGTGTTGATGTTGATGATCCGGTAGGCCGCCGGCAAGGCGATGGCGCCCGACGCCACCAGGAGGGCGATACCGGCCCGGTCAATGGAAAGGCCCGGTACCCGCCTGATCGCCAGTGCAAGATAGCTTACAGCGAAGATGCTTGCGGCCGCGACGCGGCGGGCGGTGTCCTCGTCGCTCGGAATCAGCCTCGGTGCCAGCGCGGCGGCACCAGCAAAGACAAACAGCACCGCGATGACCAACCGGCTTACCCAATGGGAGAGACGATCACGGCGGAACGCAAACAGGATTTCGCCGGTCACTTTCATCATCCTTCTGTGGTTGTCGGCGGCGCGTTTGGCGTCCAGCGCTGCATGCCACTCGGTCTGCACCATGTCCCGTTGCGGCGAGGCTCGGTGTTGGTCGCGCAGGTCGGCTTCTAGCGTCCGGCGCAGCTTCTTCAGGTCAGCAAGCAGCCGTTTCGTATCCACCATGATTGCGTAAGGTTTCCCAAGGCGTGGTCGATCCAGGTCTGCGTATCAGGCTGCGGTGCAGCGTGCTATGCCCGCGCGAATTCCCGCAAGCCCGCGGTCGGTGCATCCAGCAGCTCGCAAATTGCAGGCTTGCATGAGACATGCAGAGTATGTATGTTATGCGTGCCATGGAAACTAGACATGTCGAGATGGTCAAGGTTTCCGCCGCCGAGTTCCAGCGAAACATCGGCCGGTACCAAGACCTCGCCCTTACGCAGCCGGTTGCGGTCACCCGCAACGGCCGCGAACGCACGGTGATGATCTCCATCGAAGAATACCGCCGGCTCAAGCGACGCGATCGACAGGTGCTCGAACTCGACGAATTCACGGACGAGGACATCGCCGCCGTGGAGGCCAGTCGGGCGCCGGGGTCCTCCAAGGCCTTCGACCACGAACTGAAGTAGCACCGCGTGCCGTTTCCCGTCCCGGTTCCCGGGTTGGTCATCCGCTACCGCTATCTCTGGGCCAGCGAGCACGCACGCGGCCTGGAGGAAGGACTGAAGGACCGGCCCTGCGCCGTTATCCTGGTCACTGAGAATGACGCCGGCGATCAAGTTGTGACGGTGCTGCCGGTATCCCACTCATTACCGGCTGACCCAGCGCTCGCGGTTGAAATCCCGCTCGCGACCAAACGTCGGCTGCAGACGACAATCGCTCCTGGGTCGTACTCACCGAAGCGAACCGATTTGTCTGGCCGGGGCCCGACGTGAGGCCGCTTACACCCAGTGACCCTGTCAGCGTCGTCTATGGCCCTCTGCCCTACGCTTTGTTCGAGCAGATTCGGCTTAAGTTCATCGCTGCGTTGAGGGCGCGAACGGCACGGGCCGTGCGCCGCTCGGAGTGACGCCGATCGACGCGCCGTCGATGCACTGGGCGCGGCCGACCAGTTAGG
>JASHVB010000275.1 GCA_030039695.1 Acetobacteraceae bacterium | reverse complement strand
TCGAGGATCTGAACGTGCGCGGCATGGTGCGCAACCGGCACCTCGCCCGCGCCGTGTCAGACATGGGATTGTTCGAATTCCGTCGGCAATTGGAATACAAGGCGCGACGATATGGCGCGCGCATTGTCGTGGCCGATCGCTGGTATGCTTCGAGCAAGACCTGTTCTTGCTGCGGCGTCATCAAGGAGACGCTGGCCTTGGCGGAAAGGACGTTCCGCTGTGATGACTGTGATTTCGAGGTCGGGCGTGATCTGAACGCGGCCCGCAACCTCGCTGGCTTGGCCGCAAGTTCTGCGGTCTCTGTGGAGAGGCTCGCTCTGGCGCGAACCGCAAGGCTCGCGTGAAACGAGCTTCCGTGAAGCAGGAACCAAAACCTGATCTGCCATTGGCAGCCTGATGGCGCATGTCAGATTTCATGAGGTTTCGGAGAACGGTCATGAGAGGCAGAGATCGAGAAGAAGAGCACTAAGGGTTTGGCAAGGTGGGGAGCGAGTGAGGGGCAGAAGCTTCGTGTAGGGCTCGTGCGCCCCTCACTTCTCACCTCGCAGCCCCTTCCAGACCTTCCTCCTAAAAAAACCCATGCAGGAACCAGCGAAGATCGCCGGTTGCCGGATCGTCGCCGTCGCCGCGACGAAACAGCCAGAAGCGCTGACCCGCCTCATCCTCCACCCGGAAATAGTCGCGCACCGAGCGCATCTCTCCTGCACGCTTCCACCACTCGCCGGCGATGCGCTCCGGCCCATCGGCACGACGCACGCGGTGACGCACGCGGCGCCAGGTGAAGGCAACGGGAGGCTGGTCGGGCAGCAGCGCCATCGCATCCACTGGCTGCGGCGGGTCCAGCAGTCGCACCGGACGCGGCAGGTCAGCGGGCCAGGCCGTGCGGCGAGGTGGTGCGACCGCGGGCACGTGGCGAACTGAACGCTCTGGCACGTCGCTCTCCACCGGCGCAGCGCGCCAGACGCGGCGGGAACCGAGCCGGTTCTCCAGTCGGTCAACCAGGGTAGAGACGTCCGTGCCGGTATCCTCCGTACCGGGCAGCACCGCTGCGGTCTGGGTGTGGGGCAGCCTGTCGATAAGCACCGCGATCAGGTGCATCGCCTCGATGCCAAGGCCAGGATCGATGCGTTCCAGCTTTTCGTCCAGCAGGCGGGCCAGGTGACGGGCGTCGCGCGAGGGACGGGCGGTGCCGATGCGCAGGGACTGTACCGAGCCGTCGACGCGGTGGAACACCAGGTCCAGGCGGCGGGCGCCTTGGCCGGTCTTTTCCAGGGCGGCGCAGATGGTGCGGACCAGGGTGGCGTTGGCCGCGGCGAAAGCCTCGGCGGTCAGCAGCGGCTCGACGAAGGTGAGACGGGCCTGGGGCAGGTCGGGCGGCACCAACGGCGCAATCGGCTCGAACACGGTGCCGAGCGCCTGGTCCAGGCGGTTGGTGACGAGCGGACCGAAGCGGCGGGTCAGCGGCGCCCGCGGTACGATGGCGAGTTGTTCCACGCGCTCGAAGCCGAGCAGGCGAAGGGATTCAAGCGTGTCGGGGGGAAGGCGAAGAGAGGCGATGGGAAGGGAGGCGAGAGCGGATTTGGTGGTGCCGATGGGGACGACCCTCACTCTACCCTCCCCCGCTTTGCGGGAGAGGGGTTCGTGTCTGGCCATTGCATGTGCCGCGCCGGGCGTGTCGGCGATAGCGGCGCGGGCAGCCAGGCCCTGGCCCTCGCAGCGGGCGACCAGGTCACGCAGTAGGCGTGTCTCGCCACCGTGCAGATGCGCGCAGCCGGTGACGTCCAGCCACACGCCGTCCGGCGTGGCGGGCGCAACCAGCGGCGTGTAGCGCAGGCACCAAGCGGCGAGGCGGCGCAGTGCCTCGGCGTCTGCCTCCGGTTCGGCGGGGTGGATGGTCAGGCCAGGCACCTGTGCCTGCGCCTGTGCCAGCGGCATGCCGGGGTACAGCCCCAGCGCCGCGGCTGCCGCGTCGGCCGCCGCCACGCTCAGCCGGCGGCCGTCGTGCGCCGAGGTGACCAGCGGGCCGTCAGGCGGAACGTCGGCGTGCCGGCGCAGTCGATCGGTCGGGAAGGTCGGTAACCAGAGCGAGATGACCCGTCGCATCACATGCCTCCACGATCCAGGATGAAGTTTCGCCGCCACGGCAGCGTGTCAGATCCAGCCTCCAGCGTTGCGGCCCCAGGCCGGGCGTATCCGGCGCGTGCGCCAGTGGCGGCGGCGAAGGCAGCGCGGTGATCCGCCAGCGAGTGACGGCAGCGGAAGGCTCGGCCAGCGCCGGATCGTCGTGCCGGCGGCTGCGGCGCAGCGCGAAGGCCACCACCCCTGAGGTCTCCGCAGCGAGCTGCAGCCGGCGTGACGCGGTCAGCGTCAGGCGGCTGGACACTTCTCCCACCACACCGGCGAGGCCGCGGTGGCGAAGGCCCTCCTCCATGGCTTGCAGCACGGCGTCCGGCTTGCCGGTCTCAGCGTAGATGACACGGTCCGGGTGCAGGCCGGCAGCAGCCAGGCCGGGCGCGAACAAATCTGCTCTTTCCATGACCCAGAGGACCGGGCCGCGGTGGCGGGCCAGGATGCCGGCGACAAACAAGACCGCTGCGGCGCCATGCTCCGTGTCCGGGCCGGCGCCGGCAACCTCATGCAGCGCGCCGAGCGCGATGCCGCGGTCCGGCAAGGTGGCATCGATTGCCGGGCCGAGCGGGATGGCAACGCGATGGGCAGGAGCGCGGCCTCGCTCCAGGCGGGCGATGCGGACGCGCAGGTCTTCGATCAGGGGGGGCGGCTGGTCCATGTGTTCCCCTCTCGTTCGTCGGGGGAACAGGAACATATATAGAACATGGGTGCCGAGTCGAGTCGAAAGGCAAGCTCGTTCAGGCAATGGGCATTTGCGGAAAAGCATCGCGGCGCGCGCTGCGGCGGCTCCGGCAACCCCTCCCCCAGGGGTGACGACTCCCCATGCCTATGCTACGCGCGCTCTTATGTCGCAAACTGCGCCGCCGCCCCTGATCGCCGTGCTGAACGGGCCGAACCTGAACATGCTCGGCCTGCGTCAACCGCATCTGTACGGCAGCACCACGCTCGATGACGTGGAGCAGCTTTGTGCCGAGACAGCGGACGTGTTGGGCCTGGCGATCGACTTCCGCCAGACCAACGGCGAGGGCGAGCTGGTCACCTGGGTACAGGAATGCCGTGGCCGCGCCGCCGGCATTGTCATCAATCCGGCCGGCTACTCGCACACTTCCGTCGCTCTGCTCGATGCACTGCTGGCGACCGACCTGCCGGTGATCGAGGTGCACATCACCAACATCCATCGCCGCGACGAGTTCCGTCACCACTCGTTCGTCTCCAAGGCAGCGACTGGGGTGATCTGCGGCCTTGGTGTGCGCGGCTACGCTCTGGCGTTGCAGGCCATGGCTGAGATGCTGGAGAGCAGCGCATGACGCGCATTCCATTCGATCCCGACGCGATCCGCGCGCTGGCTGCCGTGCTGGCGGAGACCGGGCTGTCGGAAATCGAGATTGCGGAAAAGGACAGCCGTATTCGTGTGGTGCGAGCGAGTGCCGCAGTGCCGGCATCACCCACGGTGGTGGCCGTCTCGGCCCCTGCGGCGCAGGCAGCACCCGCCGCGACGGAGAATGAAGCGGCGACGCATCCCGGCGCCGTCATCAGTCCGATGGTGGGCGTCGCCTATCTCTCGCCGGAACCGGGCTCGCCACCCTTCGTCACCATTGGCCAGACTGTTGCTGCAGGACAGACGCTGCTGCTGATCGAGGCGATGAAGACGTTCAACCAGATCAAGGCACCGAAGGCCGGAACCGTGGCGCGCGTGCTGGTGGTAAACGGCGCGCCCGTAGAATACGGCGAAGTGCTGATGATTCTGGAAAGCTAAGCGCGTCGCGCCGTTGTTCCAGAAAATTCTCATTGCCAATCGCGGCGAGATCGCTCTTCGCATTCAGCGCGCCTGCCGCGAACTCGGCATCCCCACCGTTGCGGTGCATTCCACCGCCGACGCCGACGCGATGCACGTTCGTCTGGCGGATGAGGCGGTATGTATCGGCCCGCCGCCCGCCAAAGACAGCTATCTGAACATTCCGTCGATTCTGTCGGCGGCCAGCATCACCGGCGCCGACGCGATCCATCCCGGATACGGCTTCCTTTCCGAAAACGCACGCTTCGTCGACATGGTGGAGGCGCATGGACTGGCCTTCATCGGCCCGTCGCCGACACATATCGCGATGATGGGCGATAAAGTTGCGGCGAAGGCGGCAATGGCCGACCTCGGCGTGCCGCTGGTGCCCGGTTCCGATGGCGTGGTGCCGGATCTCGCCACCGCGCGCGCGGTGGCGGGGAAGATCGGTTATCCCGTGCTGATCAAGGCGGTCGCCGGCGGTGGCGGGCGCGGCATGAAAGTGGCGGCCGACGCGGCCTCGCTTGAGGATGCGTTCCGCCTGGCGCGCATGGAGGCGGCCAGTGCGTTCGGCAACGATGCCGTGTATCTCGAGAAATACCTCGACCGGCCGCGCCACGTGGAATTGCAGGTGTTCGCCGACGCGTATGGCAACGTTGTGCATTTCGGCGAGCGGGATTGCAGTTTGCAGCGCCGGCACCAGAAGGTGCTGGAAGAAGCGGGATCGCCTGCGCTGACGAGGCCAGAACGCGATG
>JASHVB010000274.1 GCA_030039695.1 Acetobacteraceae bacterium | reverse complement strand
CGGCAAGCACATAAAACGTGTGCGGAAACCTCAGCGCGAAGCGGACAATACCCATAGGCGAGCTCCTCAGGGGAACGCGGCCACGGTGCCGACCGCTATCGACGGCCCCAGATCAGCCTCTTGCCCATGGAAGACAATCCCCCAATTCTTTGGTTGATTTATGCGAGATTCGAGGAAGTCATGGACTTGGTAGGAGCGATTGGCGCTCTGGTCCGAGTGGTGGAGACCGGCTCGTTCTCCGCTGTCGCTCGTGAGCGTCAGGTCAGCCAGTCGGCGGTGACCCGCCAGATCGTGCTGCTGGAACAGCATTTCGGGGTGCGCCTGCTTCACCGCACCACCCGCCACCTCAGTCTGACCGATGACGGCGAGATGCTGCTCGGCCATGCACGGACACTGCTGGACGTGGTCGAGGCAATGGAGGAGGAGCTCGGACGCCGGAGTTCCACGCCCACCGGTTTGGTGCGTGTCGGCGTCACGATGTCCGGCGCGCGGTTCCTGGCGCCACGGGTTCCGCTGCTGCTGGCGAGGCATCCGGGGCTGAAGATCGAGCTGGTGGTGCACGATCATCAATTCGGCGACATGGTCGAGGAGCGACTTGATCTCGCGCTACGCCTAGGGGAGCTGAACGATTCGTCACTGCGGATGCGGCTTATCCGGCTGATTAATATGGTAGCGGTGGCCGCGCCGGCCTATCTGAAGCGGCGCGGCATTCCTTCGGCCCCAGCGGATCTGTCCAAACACACCTGCCTAATCCACAACACTGGCCCCGATTCGGATTTGTGGCACTTCACCAGCGGCAATGAGACGATGAACGTGCGCGTGGGCGGAAGCTTCACGGCTAACAACGCCGCCCCGGTCCGGCTGGCGGCGCTCGCTGGACATGGTATCGCCATGTTGCCCGAGCTGCAGGTGGTCGATGACGTTCGCGAGGGACAGCTTGTCCGCGTGCTGAACGATTATCCGTCGCAGCGCGTGCCGGTCTATCTGGTGTATCCGTCGCGGCGCAACTTGGCGTCCCGGACGCGTGTGGTCATGGATTTCATTCTTGATCAGGCCCGAGAGATTCCGGCGGCGCTGGCCACAGGGCCGGAGGTGACCCCGAAGTCGCACGAGCGCCACATCACCGATTAATGAATTCCGGCTCCTTTGTCCTGGGGCGCCCCCGCAAGGCCGAGGACGTCGCCGCTGCCGTGGTCTTCCTGGCCTCCCACGGCGCCGGCTTCATCACCGGAACCGACCTGAGGGTCGACGGCGGCTCGGTACCGACACTCTGAGCGTCCTACTCGGCCTAATGACCACAAAGCCGTGCAATTTGGCCATCCCGGAAAGCGGCCCGTTGTCAGGTCGCCGCAGTTGACGAGAATATCGGCTGTTGATGGTCGGCGCGTTGGGCAATCGGACGAGCGCAGGCGCACCGGCCGCGGATGCTCAGGCGTCCAGCCGCGCCGTCAGGCTCTTACGGAAGTCGTCCATCATCATGAACCCGGGATCCTTGCGGCAGTGATCCTCTGTCTCGCGCAGGATCTCCTCGTCTGACTTACTCAGATCGAACGGCACACCATGTGGCTGTGGCACGTGAAACGGCGTATCGAGATACGCCTCCACCACGTTACCCTCAGGATCCTTGAAATAGCAGGACCACGCGTTGCCGTGGCAGGTCACGCGCATATCGGTCGCGCCGTTGTCCAACGCGCGGCGATGCACCTCGCGTAACTGGCCGAGCGAGTCCACCATGAACGAGATCTGGTTGATCGGATTGTAGCCATCTGTGCCCGGCCGACCGCCGATCAGCACCAACTGATGATGGTTGCCCGGATTCCCGCTCATGAACGCCATGCCGGTGCCGGTGCGGCCCGGGCCGCTGTCGGTGACGATCAGTCCGAGCACGGTGCTGTAGAAGCGCTGCAACGCCGGCAGGTCCTGGGCGTAGATGCCAACATGACCAAGCCTGGCACGGATTTCCGTCATGGTCGTATCTCCCTGACTGGGGTTTGCCGCCATTGAAGGTCGTGGCGCGAGGAAGCGCAAGGCTCAGCCTGATCCCGCGCGGAGGCTGATCCGCTCATCGGGCAGTGGGATGAACTCCTGTGCATCCTGTGTAACCTTGGTGAACCGCCCCGCCTTCCAATCGGCTTTGGCTTGCTCGATCCGTTCGCGGCGAGAACTGACGAAGTTCCAGAACAAGTGGCGCGGCCCGTCCATAGGCGCGCCACCCAGCACCAACAGGCGGGCCGGCCCGTCCACGGCCCGCAGCGCGAGACCGTCGCGTGGCCGGAAAATCAGCATGCCGCCGCGCTCGAAGCGCTCGCCCGATACATCGATGGCGCCTTCCACCACATAGGCGGCGCGCTCCGCATGCTCCTGCGGCAGCGGCACGACGGCGTTCGTATCCAAACCCACGTCGGCATAAAACATCGGCGACAGCACCGCGACGGGCGAGCGCTCGCCCCACGCCTCGCCGGCAATGAGCCGCACCGACGCGCCACGGTCGCGCAGCATCGGCAGAGTCGCCGCGGGATGATGGGCAAACACCGGCGCCGTCTCCTCCTGGGCCTGTGGCAATGCGATCCATGACTGGATGCCGAACAGGCGGTTGCTGTGCGTACGCTGGGCTGCATCGGTTCGCTCCGAATGGGCGATGCCGCTGCCCGCGGTCATCCAGTTTACGTCACCGGGGCGGATCGGCTGTACGCTGCCCAGGCTGTCGCGGTGCATGATCTCGCCCTCGAACAAGTAGGTGACGGTGGCCAGTCCGATGTGCGGATGCGGCCGCACATCCAGACCGCTGCCCGCCAGAAACTCGCCGGGTCCCATCTCATCCCAGAAGATGAATGGGCCGACCATTCGGCGGTCCTGTGTCGGCAGAGCGCGCCGCACTTCAAACCCACCGATGTCATGCGTGCGAGGGATCAGGACAGTGTCGACGGTGTCCGAGGGCATAGCAGCTCTCCGCGTTTGACTGTCGGGTTCCATATTGTAGCAAATTGCTGACCGGGCGGGCGATCAGTCCCCGCCCAGCGCCGCCTCAACGGCGCGCACCGCCTCGAGCGGCACGGTCCCACGCCCGACCACCTTGCCGCCGACGCAGGCCAACCAGCCCGCGCCGTCCGGCGGTTCGCCGGGACGCAGCTCCACCACCTTTGCCTCTTCATCCCGCGCCACTGCGGCAAAGCATCGCCAACCAGCGCGCAAAGGTCCCTGAATGCGGACGACGCGGGCGATGGCCTCGCCCGCGTCGTCGCATCCAATCCATTCCAGGGTGCGGGGAACCCCGACACCCTCCTCACGCCGGCCCCGCATCCACCGGAGGCGGGGCTGCACGCTAAACCGGCCCCATCAGGCGCACTCCGAGGCGCCACGCACCGGCGAGTGCGCAGATGGCCGAGCCGAGCTCGGCCGTGTCAGCCATGAGCCGAACTGCCGCAGCCTCATGCGCTCTTCGCCATGATCTCGTCAGCGATGTTCCGCGGCACGGGATCGTAGTGGTGGAACTGCATGGTGAACGAGGCGCGTCCCTTGGTCATGCTCCGCAGATCGGAAATGTAGCCGAACATTTCTTTCAGGGGAACATGGGCTCGCACTATGACCGTGGAGCCCGAGCTTTCCTGGTTCTGGATCATGCCCCGCCGGCGGTTCAGGTCGCCCACCACGTCGCCGACATGGTCCTGCGGCGTGGTCACTTCGACGTCCATAATCGGCTCCAGGATGATCGGCGACGCCTTCTTCATCCCGTCGCGGAAGCACGCCTTGGCGGCGATTTCGAACGCCAGCGCGGAGGAATCCACGTCGTGGTACCTGCCGTCCGTGAGCGTCGCCTTGAAGTCCACCGTCGGGAAGCCGGCCAGGACGCCGGTCTCAGCCTGGTTCCTCAGGCCCTTTTCCACCGCTGGGATGTACTCCTTCGGCACCGTGCCGCCGACCACCGCGTTTTCGAACTCCACACCACCGTTTCGCGCCAGAGGCTCGAACAGGATCTTCACCTCGGCGTACTGGCCCGAGCCGCCGGTCTGCTTCTTGTGCGTGTAGGTCTCGGTATGCGGCCGCGTGATGGTCTCGCGATAGGCAACCTGTGGTGCGCCGATGTTGGCCTCCACGCCGTACTCGCGCTTCAGGCGATCGATGATGATCTCCAGGTGCAATTCGCCCATACCGGACAGAATGGTCTGCCCGGTCTCCTGGTCAGTGCGCAGCCGCAGTGACGGATCCTCACCCGCCAGCTTCTGCAGGCCGAGCGACATCTTCTCGACCGACTCCTTGGTGCGCGGCTCGACCGAGATATCAATCACCGGCACCGGGAATGCCATCCGCTCCAGCACCACCGGGTCCTGAGGCGACGCCAGCGTATCGCCTGTGCCGGTGTCCTTCAGCCCGACAAAGGCGGCAATGTCGCCGGCGTGCACTTCCTTGATCTCGGCCCGCTTGTCGGCGTGCATCTGGAACATGCGGCCGATACGCTCGCGATGCTCCTTGGTCGTGTTCATGACCATATCGCCCGACTTCAGCGTGCCGGCGTAGACGCGCACGAAAGTCAGCGTGCCGTATTTGTCGTTGATGATCTTGAACGCGAGACCTGCGAACGGCGCATTCGGATCGGCCTTGATACGCCGGCGGTCGGGATGGTCAGCCTCATCCTCGCCTTCCTCCAGTGCGACCGCAATGCCGGGCACATCGACCGGCGACGGCAGATAATCAAGCACGGCATCGAGCAAAGGCTGCACGCCCTTGTTCTTGAACGCGGTGCCGCACAGCACCGGGCGGAATGCACCGGAAATCGTGCCGGCCTTGATGCAGCGCTTCAGTGTCTCCACCGAAACGTCGCCCTGATCGAAATACTCCTCCATTGCCGCGTCATCGACCGACAGAGCTGTGTCCAGCAGGTTCTGGCGATATTCTTTCGCTTGCTCCTGCAGATCCGCCGGGATCGGCTCGACATGGAATTTCGCGCCGAGTTCGGTCCCCTCCCAGATCAGCGCGTGCATTTCCACCAGATCCACCACGCCTTGAAACTTATCCTCGATCCCGATGGGAAGCTGCAGCGGCAGCGCGACAATATCCAGCTTGTCCTTCAGCGTGCCCAGGGCGCGGAAGTAATCCGCGCCGGTACGGTCTAGCTTGTTGATGAAGATGATGCGCGGAACGTTGTAGCGATCAGCCAGGCGCCAGTTGGTCTCCGACTGCGGCTGCACGCCGGCGACGCCCTCGATGATGAAGATCGCGCCATCCAGCACGCGCAGGCTGCGGTTCACCTCGATGTTGAAATCGATGTGCCCGGGCGTGTCGATGATATTGATCCGATGGTCCTTCCACTCGCAGGTCACTGCCGCGGACGTGATGGTTATCCCGCGCTCGCGCTCCTGCTCCATGTAGTCGGTCGTGGTGTTGCCATCGTGCACCTCGCCGATCTTGTGTGACATTCCGGTGTAATACAGAATGCGCTCGGTCGTGGTGGTCTTCCCCGCGTCGATATGCGCGGTGATGCCAATGTTGCGAATCCGGTCGAGCGGCGTGCCAGCCAAGGAACCCTCCATACGTCAACGGGGCGCATGATCCTTTTCGGATCCCGGGTGGTCAGCCCGGCGCGCCCGCGTCCTCATGCCCGGCACATCGATGGCCGGCCCCTAACTCGGCCGTGAGATGCGTTACCGCACGCCGTTTTGCAAGTGCGAAAAGGACAACGCAGGCTCCTAAGTCCCCGCGCCGCTCACTGTTTGTCACCATCCGAGACGCGTCGCAGGCGTATTCTGCGCGTCATGGACCTACGTACTGCTCAGGCATTGATCCGCTTCGGGTTGGGCCGTCGGGGCGAGGAGCCACTCCCGGCCGATCCGGCAATCTGGCTGCAGGATCAGCTTCGCGACCCCGACCCGACCGAACCGGCCGCAACGACTGAACGCGCCCTCGAGGCGTTGCGGTTCGACCGGCAAAACAAGCCGCCGCCCGGCGAACGCCGCTCCCCGGTCATCTACCGCGAGGACGCGCGCGCCGCGCTGGATGCCGCGCTGACTACGCCAGCGCCGTTCCGCGAGCGGCTGGTGTGGTTCTGGACCAATCATTTCACCGTCTCGGTCCGCGGCGGCGTGGCCGCCCTGTGCGGCGCTTTTGTTGCCGAGGCGATCCGACCGCATGTCACCAGCCGCCTCGAGGACATGCTGATGGCGGTCATGCACCACCCGGCCATGTTGATTTATCTGAACAATGCCGGCTCGATCGGCCCCGACAGCCCCGCCGGCCGGCGCACGCATCGCGGCCTCAATGAGAATCTCGCCCGCGAATGCCTGGAACTGCACACCGTAAGCCCGGCCTCGGGTTATACGCAGGCGGACGTCACCAATTTCGCCAGGATCCTCACTGGCTGGTCGGTCAACCTCCGCGCGGACCCGCCCGGCTTCATGTTCCGCCGCGTCGCTCATGAACCCGGGCCGATTGCTTTGATGGGTCAGCAATTTCCTCCAGGCGAAGCGGGAGGCATCGAGGCACTTCGCTTCCTCGCCAACCATCCTGCGACCCATCGCTTCGTGGCGAGGAAGTTGGTTCAGTACTTTGTTGCCGACACCCCCTCACCCGCCAATGTGCGGCCGATCGAGGCGGTGCTGCGCGACACTGACGGGAACCTTGGCGCGGCCGCTGCATCGCTTGTCCGGCTGGACGCCGCGTGGCAGCCAGGCACCAAGCTGCGCCAGCCGCAGGACTACGCGATCGCCGGGCTTCGTATGCTCAGTCCGCTGCCGGACGCGTCGGAGGATATCAATGTGATGGGCATGCTGGCCGGCCTTGGTCAGCCGCTCTGGAACGCGCCGCAGCCCGACGGCTGGCCAGACCGCGCCGCCAATTGGGCTGGGCCGGAAGAGATGATGCGCCGTATCGACTGGGCCTATGGTGTCGCGGGCCGCGTCGGCCAGCGCGATCCGGGCACAATGGCAGCCGCCAATCTCGGTCCGCTGCTGCGTCCCGCGACGTGGACTGCGGTCACGCATGCCGGCTCCCGCCGCGACGCTCTGACGTTGTTGCTGGCCTCCCCCGAATTCCAGAGGCGCTGACCCATGCCGAACCTCAGCCGCCGTTCCGCCCTGCTCGGCCTGTCAACTGCTTTCACCGTCGGGCGCGTGTCGCTAGCCCTCGCCGATGCGCCCACCGAACGTCGCTTCGTCGTCACGCTGCTGCGCGGCGCTCTCGATGGCATGTCGGCTGTCGTTCCCTACGGCGACCGCGCCCTGATGGACCTGCGGGGCGAACTGGTGCCGCCCGCACCCGGCCAGTCTGACGGGTTGCTCGATCTGGGCGGTTTCTTCGGCATGCATCCGTCGCTCGCCAACGTGTACCACATGTACCAGGCCGGCGAGGCGCTGGCGGTGCATGCCGTCGCCGGTCCCTACCGCGTGCGCAGCCATTTCGAGGCCCAGGATTACATGGAGAGCGGGGCCGATCACCGCCTGACGAGCGGCTGGCTGAACCGCGCCGTCGCAATTATGCCTCGCACGCCAGCCAACCGGCCGGAGGGCGACGCACTGGCGGTCGGCGTCGCGGTACCGTTGCTGTTGCGCGGGCCGGCGATGGTCGGCAGCTGGGCGCCGCACGGCAATTTCGAACCGCCCGCCTCGCTGTATCAGCAGATCGCCGCGCTGAACCAGCCCGATCATATCACCGGCCCAGCGATCGCCGAAGGCCTGCGGGCCCGCGGCTTCTCCGAGTCCGTCATGGCCGGCGCGCAGGATCCCGATCCGCGCAAGCGCTCCGCGTTTCCGGCATTGGCGCGGGCGGCCGGCGAACTGCTGCGCGCGCCGGGGGGACCGCGTATCGCCGCGTTGGAGATCTACGGTTGGGACACCCACGTTGCGCAAACGCCACGGCTGAACAACGTGCTGAAGCAGCTCGATGGCGGGATGCAGGAACTGAAAGAAGGGCTTGGCCCGGCGTGGAAGCAAACGGTCGTGCTTTTAATCACTGAGTTCGGCCGCACCGCGCGGGTTAACGGCACGAAGGGCACGGACCATGGAACGGCGTCTGTCGCGTTCGTCCTCGGGGGTGCAGTGGCAGGCGGACGGGTGGCGGGACAATGGCCGGGGCTGGGCGCTGGACAATTGTTCCAGAACCGGGACCTTGCACCAACTACCGATGTCAGGTCGGTCGCGAAGGGGTTGCTGACCAACCATCTGGGATTGCAGGAATCAGCGCTGGGCTCGGTGTTCCCTGGGAGTGATTCGGCAGCGCCGATGCGGGGGCTGGTGCGGGCGTAACGGCGCTACGCACCGACCGCCCGCCGGGATCGCGAGCAATGCCAAGAGGCGGTGCCGACGATGTCGCGCGAGTGTCCAACAGGTGTGCATGCCGCTCGAGATAACAGTCGGGCGATACGGATTTCCAGGCAAATGATGCACCCCGCTCGAGTGTCGGATTGATCCTCGGGCGCCGTGGCGACGTCATCGCGAACTGTCCCGCGCAGCAGGGTCTGCCAATCCACCGTCGCGACACTGCGGTCCTGCCCGGGCCGCCTTCCGTTGAGAGTCGCGATCGAAATCCCCGACCGGCGCTGGGTGTGGCGCATCCGATAAGATTGGGTTGGGACTGGTAAGATCGGGTTGGGACTGGCGCGCTGGTCCCGCACCCTCGATCCGTCGCGTCCCGACCATTCCCGCGAACCGGGAGTGGTGGTGACCCCTACGCCGCCTTCGCCTGGCCGACGATCCCCACCAGCGCATTCAGCGTGTCGCTCGCAAAACGCAGGCGCGTGGCTACGTCCATCTCGCGCGTGATCGCCAATTTGTGGTCGGGGCGCAGCCGGACCAGGCCGCCTTTGCTTGACAGCCACGCGACCA
>JASHVB010000273.1 GCA_030039695.1 Acetobacteraceae bacterium | reverse complement strand
CACGTTGAAGTCCGGCCTGCCGGCCTGATCGGACACCGCGCGGCCGCCTGCGAACGGCGTGCATGTGGTGACGCCTGACTGACCCATTGGTACGCGGCGCGTTGCGCCGGGACAATCACGCCGGCGACGTCACGCGCACGAATTGCTCCGGATTGACCGGAGTCGCGCTAACCTTGAGATCGGAATCAACCAACGCGTCGCCGTCACACGGCGTTCTGGAGTGACAATTTGCTAGGTTCCACGCTCATGCTGCATTCTGAAATGATAATTTCAGCACGGCGGAGTTGCTCAATAACATAGAGGCGCACGTGGACTTCCTGCGCCAATTCCCCTACTGCGCGGAACGTGTGAGGGGTAAGATTGACCGTTGCCAGTTCAGCGTCGATGACCTTGACCCCTTTGGGGTATTTGGCTTCGTCCAGGAGAGGCGGCGTACGAAGACCACGTTCACCGTAGATCGGGACGTGACTGGTGTTTTCGTATCGCTTCTGATTGTTGCAACGGTGAGGCATGCGGGCGCGCTCTTGGCTCCGCGTCGGGACTAGCGTCAGACGACTGGCGGATCGCGCTCGCTGACTTGACGCGCATTAGCCAGAAGCCGGTTCAGCAAAGGCAGATCGCGCAACACGACCAGCTCGTCAGGCGAGAAGATGTTGCTGAGCCACAGTTCCCGTTTCGCAGACACGATCATGATTCGATCGCGCAATGCCTCGCCAGCTTCCGTGAATACCATGATCCGGCGCCCGTTTTGTCGACGGTGACCCGCACCAGCTTGCGTCGCACAAGCCCCGCGAGGGAACGGCTTGTGGTACCTTTGTCGATCCCCATGATCTGGGCTGCGCGCTGCACCGTGTGTGACGGTACATAGCTCATGACCCACATCAGCCGCATCTCGCCGACGCCGATGCCGAACACGCACTGATAGAATCGTGACGAGCGCGAGGACAGCAGGTTCGAGATTGCGCCGATAAGATAAGGGATGCGTTCGTTATACGCTGCGAGCTCCGGCGGTGCGAGCCTCGCATGGTGGAGTGGGTCGGGAGCCGAGGGGCCGGTCTGGGTGGGTTTCGGTCCCCACGCTTTTGGACGCGGCGATTAGGAGTCAGACGTTTAGGCGACACCAGCGGTTGGCGTTACGCCGATACCGGGGAAGGTCCACGTCGCCACGATGAACAGATATGCCGGCTGCGATGCTGAGGTCGGCGGAGCCGGCGCCATCCTTGACAGTGATGTAACCGGTTACTATGACCGGTGCTGTCCGGGATGATCGCATGCAAAAGACCTACGACTACATCATCGTGGGAGGCGGATCGGCGGGCTCCATTCTCGCCAGTCGCCTTTCCGCACGCAGCACCACAGAGGTCCTGCTATGCGAGGCAGGCGAAGACACCCCCGACGGGCGCGTCCCGGAAGCAATCCTGGACAGCCGTTCGGGATTCGCGTCGCGCGATCCTCGCTTCACCTGGGACCAATTGCGCGTCACCACCGAGGCGATGCCGCACAACGATCCCGACGCGCCGCGACCGCGCCTAGTGCGCTATGAGCAAGCACGTGTCCTTGGTGGGGGATCCTCGATCAACGGTCAGCTCGCGAATCGCGGGGCACCGAATGACTACGATGAATGGGAGCAGCGCGGTGCCAGCGGATGGCGCTGGGAAACCGTGTTGCCTTATTTCAGGAAACTGGAGCGTGACGTCGACTTCGATGGACCGTTGCACGGCACGGAGGGTCGCATTCCGGTGCGGCGCGTGTTCCCGGAGAACTGGTCGGATTACGCGCAGGCGGTGGCGGCATCGTTCGAGCTGGCCGGATACCGCTACGTGCCTGATCAAAACGGAGAATTCCAGGACGGGTATTACCCGCTGACGATGTCCAATCTGTACGACCGGCGCGTTTCGGCGGCGGTGGGTTATCTCGGCGCCACCGTCAGGCAGCGCACTAACCTTGACGTGCTGACCCAGGCGGAGGTCAGCGAGCTTTTGTTCGAGGATACGCGCTGCGTCGGCATTCGCGCGCCGGTCGGCGGCAAGTCGCAGGAATTCCGGGGCAACGAGGTCATCCTGTGCTGTGGCGCCATCCATTCGCCGGCGATGCTGCTGCGCGCCGGGATCGGTCCGGTCGGGCATTTGCGCGATCTGGGCATTGGCGTTCGGGCGGCGCGTCCGGGCGTAGGCCAGCGGCTGACCGACCATCCGTCGATTTCCATTGCCTCATTTCTCAAGCCAGACTCACGCAAGAACCCATACAGCAAGCGCTCGTTGCATCTGGGTATGCGTTTTTCGTCCGGTATCGAGGGCGCGCCGCCGAGCGACATGGCGCTGACGGCGTCGAACAAGTCCGCCTGGCATGCCATTGGTGACCGGATCGCCGTCATCACCCTCTGGGTCAACAAAACCTTTTCCGAGACCGGACAGGTTCGGTTGACATCCACGGACTGGCGGGACGAACCCAGGGTGGATTTCAATCTGCTGTCCGACCACCGCGATCTGGTGCGGTTGGCAAAAGGGTTCCGGCAGATCGCCGCATTGCACGAGCTGCCGCCGCTGCGGGCCGCGACCTCGGATGCCTTTCCGGCCAGCTTCACCGATAAAATTCGCAAGGTCGGGACTTACAATACCAAGAACCGCATCCTCACCAGGATCGGTGCGACTCTGATGGACGGACCGTCCTTCCTGCGCCAGGCGATCATACGCGGCTTCGTCATGGAGTCGGCCGGACTGGTCCATGCGCTGCAGCATGACGAAGCGCTGGAAACCTATATCAGGCGTGCGTCCGTCGGCGTCTGGCATTGCTCATGTTCCTTGCGAATGGGAGCTACCGACGATCGGATGGCGGTGACTGACAATCAGGGGCGTGTTTACGGCGTGCACGGCCTCCGTGTCGTGGATGCGTCAATCTTTCCGAGGATCCCCTGCGCTAACACCAATTTCCCCACCATGATGGTGGCGGAGAAGATCGCCGACGACATTCTGCGGGATGCGGTGCCGGCGCGGCCGGCGCGTTACGCCGCAGTGGCCTGAGACGGAGGTGGCGGGGCATCGGGTGGGTCTGATGTAACCGGTGTCATTTCGCCAACCTTGGGGAGGAAAAAACCATGTGGAAGTCGCTGATCGCCGCTTCGGCGCTCGTCGGATGCCTGCTCTGTGCGCCGGGAGCCGACGCACAAAAAGCGGACGTCATGCACTGGTGGACGAGCGGAGGAGAATCCCGCGCCGTCGCAGTGTTCGCCAAGGATTACGATGCGCGCGGCGGCACCTGGGTGGACGACGCCTCGGTCGGGCCGCAGGCAGAACATGCCGCGGCGCTGAACCGCATCGCCGGCGGCAATCCGCCGACCGCCATGCAATGGAACATCGGCGTTGCGGTCCGGCAGCTCGCTGACCAAGGCGTGCTGACGCCGCTCGACGACTTGGCGAAGCAGGGCAATTGGGTGGCCAACCTGCCGCCGCTGCTGGTCAAGAACATGACCTATGACGGCCACATCATTGCCGTGCCGGTCAACATCCATGGCGCCAACTGGATGTTCTACTCGACCAAGGTGTTCGACGTGCTGAAGATGCAGCCGCCGAAGACCTGGGACGAATTCCTGGCCATGGCGCCGAAGATCAAGGCGGCCGGCTACATTCCGATCGCCTACGGCGCCAACGTGCAGCAGGTTGATTGGTTGTTCGAGGCGCTGCTCGCCGGCGTCGGCGGCAAGGACCTATATCGCGAAGTCTGGGTCAGCCACGATGCCAAGGCTGCCGGCAGCGTAAAGATGGTGCACGTGTTCCAGGTGATGGGGCAGCTCCGGCAATATGTCGACGCCGGCAGCACGAACCGGAAATGGAATGACACCCTGGCCCTGGTGGAAAACAACAAGGCCGCATTCATGATCGTCGGCGACTGGGCGAAGGGCGATTTCGCGGCCGCGAACAAGAAGCTCGGCACCGACTATGGGTGCATGATGGCGCCTGGCAACGAAAGTGCCTATGTGATGACGGTTGACGTCTTCGTCTTCCCGAAGAACACCAATGCGGACCAGCAGACCGCGCAGCGGAAATTGGCGGCGATGATGATGGATCCTGCCGTTCAGATCGAGTTCAACAAATTCAAAGGCTCGATTCCGTCACGGCTGGATGCCAACGTCACCAACCTCGATACCTGCGCAAAGCTGGGCAAGTCCGTGATGGCCGGCGGCGCGGCCAACCAGTTGCCGAACTTCGCACTGGCCTTCAGCCCGGATACGCAGGGCCAGATCGAGGATCTGTTGATGAACTACTGGGCCACCCCGTCGGAGTCTCCGGCGGATGCGGCGAAGCGGCTCGCGACTATCATCGCCAACGCGGGCCAGTAGCACAGCATGCCGGCAAGCCGTTCCATCGCCATTCCGGGCAGCGAGCGGCTTGCCACAACGGATTCGGGTGCGGTCAGGGTGTCGCGGCCCTACCGTGTCCGTAGCCTGATGGCCAAGCTTGTGCTGGTGCCGACGGTGCTGGTGATGCTGGTGTGCTTCTACGGCAGCGCGTTCTGGACCGTGTACATTTCCATGACACGCTCCTTTCTGTTGCCGACCTATGCCTTCGCCGGCGGGGCGCAATACGTGCGGTTGTTCAACACGCCACGCTGGCAGGTTGCCTACGGCAACATGTTCTTGTTCGGCGTATTGGATATCGTGGGAACACTTTGCCTCGGCACCTTCCTGGCGGTGCTGCTGGACCGCAGGGTCCGCTTCGAGGGTGTGTTCCGCACGATCCTGCTTTACCCGCTGTCGATCTCCTTCATTGTAACCGGCCTGACGTGGCAGTGGCTGCTGAGCCCGACGATTGGCGTACAGCATTTCGTCCATAGCCTCGGCTGGACCGATTTCGCGTTCGATTGGATAACCCGGCCGGATCGCGCCATCTACACGTTGGTGCTCGCCGGCATCTGGCATCAGTCGGGCCTGATCATGGCGATCATGCTGGCCGGCCTGCGCGGCGTGGACCGTGAAATCTGGCGCGCCATCCGCGTCGAGGGGATTCCCGCCTGGCGCGCCTATCCGCAGATCATCCTACCGATGCTGCGGCCGCTGATTGTCACCTGTATCGTGCTGATCGCGATTGCCGTGGTGAAAAGCTATGACCTTGTCGTGGCGATGACCAACAGCGGACCGGGCTATTCCTCCGATCTGCCGGGCAAGTTCGTGGTCGACTTCGAATTTGAGCGAGCAAACATCGGCCAGGCCTCCGCCGCGGCGACGGTCATGCTCGGTTCGGTGCTCGCGATCGTCGCGCCATACCTCTATTTTGAGCTGTCGCGGAGGAACCGATGACGGCGGCCGGCACCCAGGCGCGCATCGGCCGCATCGGCCTGTATCTGCTGCTGATCTGGACCTGTCTGTTCTTTTCGATCCCGTTACTTGTCGTCATCGCCACCTCGCTGAAGACGTCGGAGGAGGTCCGTACATTCTCTATCTTCAGCCTACCCGCCGCCCCCAGCTTCGCCGCCTGGATCAAAGCCTGGTTCTCCGCCTGCACCGGCCTGAACTGCGGCGGGGTCCACGTGGGGTTCGGGAATTCCGTGCGTATCCTGATCCCCAGCGTCATCATCTCGGTGTTCGCCGGGTCGGTAACTGGCTTCGCCTTGTCGCATTGGCGCGTGCGAGGCGCCAACCTCATTATGCTGCTGCTGCTGCTCGGTGCGTTCATCCCGTATCAGGTGATCCTGTATCCCTTGGTCAAGATGTTCAGCACGATCCGCATATACAGCTCGCTGTCCTGCATCATCTCGGTGCATGTGTTGTTCGGCCTGCCCGTGATGTCCCTGCTATTCCGCAATTTCTATGCGGGGCTCCCCGAAGAGCTGGTGAAGGCCGCGCGGATCGACGGCGCTGGGTTCTGGCGTATCTTCATCTGGGTCATGCTGCCGCTGTCGGTGAACATCCTTATCGTGGCGACGATCCTGCAGACCACCGGCATCTGGAACGACTATCTGCTGGGCCTGATCTTTGCCGGCCGCGAGAACATGCCGATGACCGTACAGCTCAACGCGATCTCCAACACGTCAACCGGCATCATCGAATACAATGTCGATACCGCGGCGGCGCTGCTCACGGCCCTGCCCCCCTTGCTGGTCTATTTCGCCTCCGGCCGTTACTTTGTACGTGGCATCACCGCCGGCGCGGTGAAAGGCTGACATGTCCTCCGTCTCGGTTTCCGGCGTCTCCAAGTCCTTCGGCCCGCTGCGCGTGTTGCGGGACGTCCATCTCCCGATCGATGCAGGCGACTTCACCGTTTTGCTTGGCCCGTCCGGCTGCGGGAAATCCACGTTGCTCAACGTGATCGCCGGGCTCGAGGATACCAGTGCCGGGATTGTCGAGATCGACGGCGCCGATGTGACGCATCGCGAACCGAGCAAGCGCGGCATAGCAATGGTCTTCCAATCCTACGCGCTCTACCCAACGATGAGCGTACGCAAGAACCTGTCGTTCGGCCTGCGCGTGCGCTCGGTGGCGCGGCAGGAGGTGGCGCGGCGGGTAGAGTGGGCTGCTAACCTGCTGCAGATCGGCGAATTGCTCGACCGCAAGCCGTCGCAACTGTCCGGCGGACAGCGCCAGCGCGTCGCCATCGGCCGCGCACTGGTGCAGCAGGCGAAGGTATTCCTGTTCGACGAACCCCTGTCCAATCTCGACGCCAAGCTGCGTACCGAGATGCGCGTCGAGCTGAAGCGCCTGCACAAGGAACTTGGCGCAACGATCATTTACGTGACGCATGATCAGATCGAAGCGATGACATTGGCCACCCGCATCGCGGTCATGCGGGCCGGGCGCATCGAGCAATATGCGACGCCGGACTATCTGTACGAATCGCCGGCGACGCTGTTTGTCGCCGGTTTCGTCGGTTCCCCGGCGATGAATTTCATGCGCGGGCGCGTGACGTCGGGCGCCGTGCATGTGGATTCGGCGCAACTGCCGCTGAATGGCTATCGTTTCCATTCACCGCCCATGGACGGACAAGAGGTCGTACTCGGGATCCGGCCGGAGCATGTGTTGCTTGCCGGCGACGGACCCGTCGAGGCCGAGACCTTGTTCGTCGAACCGATGGGTGCCGACACGCTCGGTTGGTTTCAGTTCGGCGAGCACCGCCTGTCGGCCCGCCTTGTGCCGCAGCTTGCGCGCGGATTATCCGGTCGGGTCAGGCTGCGGCTGCTGCCCGACCACCTGTCGCTGTTCGATCCTTCCACCGAGGCGCGGCTGTAGTGTTTCCTTTGTCCGCCCAACCCATAGACTGCGATGTTCATCCGGCCATTCCGAACACGCGCGCCCTGCTGCCATATCTCGACGATTACTGGCGCGAGCACATCATTCACCGCGGGATCGACGGAGACAACCTTGAGCTCAGCGCCTATCCACCGAACGCACCCTGAATTGGCGACCGGATCGGTGGCCAAAACTGGGCTTGCCCGGCTCACAGTTTGAACAACTGCGCGATGACGTGTTGGCGCCGTTCCAACCGCGATTTGTCATCTGCAATGTGCTCGGCGGCTCGCAGATCATGTCCCGCGAGGACGTTTCGGCCGCGTTGTGTTGCGCGATCAACAATTGGATCGTCGCCGAGTGGCTTGATCGCGACCCGAGGCTTCGCGCCTCGATCGTCGTTCCCGCCCACAGCCCCGAGCTGGCGGCGGCCGAGATCCAACACCGTGCGGCCGACAGGCGCTTCGTCCAGGTGCTGCTGGCAATGACCGAGGTGCCGCTGGGCCGGCGGCAACATTGGCCGATCTATGCGGCGACCGAACGCCACAATCTGCCGGTCGGCATTCATGCCGGAAGCGGCTTCCGCGATCAGCCGAGCACGCTCGGCTGGTCGTCGTACTATATCGAAGACTATGTCTCGCAGGCGCCCGGGTTTTCCGGCGTTCTCAACAGCCTGGTGACCGAGGGCGTGTTCCACAAGTTCTAGGCCTCAAGGTCGTGTTGATCGAATCGGGCGTTACCTGGCTGCCGGCGCATTTTTAGCGCATCAATAAGACCTGGCGGGGCGTACGATCGGAAACGC
>JASHVB010000272.1 GCA_030039695.1 Acetobacteraceae bacterium | reverse complement strand
GCATCCGCCCCGAACGTCTTGATCGGCTGACGAAGGAAATCGCCTGATGGCTGGCCAGCACGCCCCAAGCAGTTTCAAAAATCCGGTGGTGAACTGGATCGACACGCGCCTTCCTGTCTTCACGATGATGCAGAAGGAATACGCGGTCTTCCCCACGCCGAAGAACTTCAACTACTTTTGGAACTTCGGCGCGCTGGCGACGGTCAACCTGGCGATCATGATCATCACCGGGATCTTTCTGGCGATGAACTACCAGCCCAACCCCGCCCTCGCGTTTGATAGCGTGGCGCGCATCATGCGCGACGTGAACTACGGCTGGATGATTCGGTATATCCACCAGACCGGCGCGTCGATGTTTTTCATCGTTGTATACGTTCATATCTTCCGCGGGTTGTACTACGGCTCCTACAAGGCGCCGCGCGAGCTGCTGTGGATGATAGGCGTCGTCATCCTGCTGCTGATGATGGCGACCGCGTTCATGGGCTACGTGCTACCCTGGGGCCAGATGTCCTACTGGGGCGCCACGGTCATCACCAACCTGTTTTCGGCTTTCCCGATCATCGGCCACCCGATCGTCACCTGGCTGTGGGGCGGCTTCAGCGTGTCCGACCCGACGCTCAACCGATTCTTCGCGCTGCATTACCTGCTGCCATTCGTGATCGTTGGCGTCGTGTTCCTGCATGTCGCAGCGCTGCACATCACGGGCTCCAACAACCCGTTGGGCATCGACGTAAAATCACCTCAGGACACCGTACCATTCAGCCCGTACTACACGGCGAAGGACAGCATCGGCGTCTGCGTCTATCTGCTGGTGTACGCGATTCTGGTGTTCTTCATGCCGCATTTGCTCGCGGACCCAAACAACTCGATCCCCGCCAATCCCCTGCAGACGCCACCCGACATCGTGCCGGAATGGTACTTCCTACCGTACTACGCGATCCTCCGCTCGATGCCGAACAAGCTCGGCGGCGTATCCATGCTGTTCGGCTCGATCCTGATCCTGTTCGTGCTGCCGTGGCTCGACACCAGCCCGGTGCGCAGCGCGCGCTTCCGCCCGGTGTTCCGCTGGCTGCTGCGGATCTGGGTCGCGGCGGTGATCGTGCTTGGCTGGTGCGGCGCGCATCAGCCGGTTGGCATCTACGTCATCCTGAGCCGCATCTGTGCGCTTTACTATTTCGCGTTCTTCCTCGTGATCCTCCCGTTGCTGGGCAAGTTCGAGCGCACGCTGCCGCTGCCTGAAAGTATCAGCGCAGCCGTGCTGCGCAGTCGCGGCGGGGGCCCCTTACCGCAGACCGCACCCGCCGAGTCGATGGAGAAGGCCTGATGCGCGCACTGAAGCTGGCCGCAATCGGCCTGGTGTCTGCCGGTCTCGCCATCGCACTGCCGGCGCTGGCGCAAGACGAGGAGCCACTGCCACAGCAGCACTGGAGCTGGCAGGGGCCGTTCGGTACCTATGACTTGGCCGCGGCGCAACGCGGGTTCCAAGTCTATTCCGAAGTGTGCGCCAACTGCCATTCGATGAACCAGTTGCACTATCGCGATCTCGCCGGCATCGGACTGAACCCAGAACAAATCACGGCGATTGCCGCGGCCGTGACGGTGCCCCTGGGCGTCGACGACCAGGGCAATCCAAAGCAGGGACCGGCAACCCCGGCAAGCCAGTTCCGCGCGCCCTTCCCGAACGAGCAAGCGGCGCGGGCCGCGTTGAATGGGGCACTGCCGCCGGACCTGTCGGTGATCATTAATGCCCGCGAAGGGGGCCCGAACTATGTCTTTGGCATCCTGACCGGGTTCGTCCCAGCACCGCCCGACTTCAAGCTACAGAATGGCCTCTTCTACAATAAGACGTTCCCTGGTCATCAGATCGCCATGCCGCAGCCACTGCATGATGGCCAGGTCACGTTTGCGGACGATTCCGGTAACTCGATCGCGGACGAGGCGCATGACGTCGTCACGTTCCTCGCGTGGGCCGCGAACCCCGACATGGTACAGCGCAAGCAGATCGGCTGGCGCGTGGTGTTGTTCCTGGTGATCATGACCGGGCTGACCTACGCGGTGAAGCGCCAGATCTGGTCCGACGTGGAGCACTGAGGCCACGATGGCCGCCGAGATCCAGCCGGTGATCGGCATCATTGGCGGCTCTGGACTGTATGACGTCGAGGGGCTCGAGGGCAAAGTCTGGCGCCAGGTCGAAACGCCGTGGGGCACGCCCTCCGACGCACTGCTGTTCGGCGAGTTGGACGGCGTGCGCTGCGTCTTCCTTCCGCGTCACGGACGCGGCCACCCGCTGTCGCCCACACACCTGAACTACCGGGCCAATATCGATGCGTTGAAGCGGTCAGGTGTCAGCGACGTGATCTCGCTATCGGCGGTCGGCAGTTTGCGCGCCGAGCTCCCGCCCGGACATTTCGTCATCGTCGATCAGTTCATCGACCGCAGCTTCGCGCGCGAGAAGAGCTTCTTCGGCCAGGGTGTGGTGGCGCATGTATCGATGGCGCATCCGGTATGTCCGCGGCTCGGCGACGCACTCGAGGTGTCGTGCCGTGCGCTATCGCTGCCAATGACGCGCGGCGGCACGTATCTGGTGATGGAAGGACCACAGTTTTCCACCAAGGCGGAAAGCGAGCTGTACCGGTCGTGGGGATGCTCGGTCATCGGCATGACGAACATGCCCGAGGCGAAGCTCGCCCGCGAGGCCGAGCTCTGTTACGCGACCGTGGCGATGGTGACGGACTATGATTGCTGGCACCCGGACCATGATCACGTGACGGTCGAGGCTGTGGTGAAGGTGCTGCTGGAGAACGCCGATCGCGCGCGGGCGCTGGTGCGGCGTGTGGTGCCGGAGATCGGCAAGCAGCGCGCGCTATGCCCCGGCGGCTGCGACCGGGCGCTGAACGACGCGGTGATCACCGCGGCACATATGCGCGATCCGGTGCAACTGGGGAAGCTGGATGCAGTGGCGGGACGCGTGCTGCGACCGCCATCAGCTCACACCTGACGCACCGACGATTGAGCGCGCCGCTTGCGGTCTCGGTCGGTTGGCCGCGGGTCAGCAGCCGTGCCGTCCGGGTCGTCTGCTCGTTCTCCCGCGGGTTGGCCGTTTGCGGCTCTGACCCCAGGTGATGCATCAGACCGCTTTGGCGGGTCCATCAAAACACGATGCCTCCCACCACCGGGAAGACGGCTGACCCACGGGCGGTTTACACTGGACGGCCGCGCGATCGCGACCGGATGGGCCGTCCGCGCGGCGAATGGGCCGGTTCACGCCAAATGTTTGGCAAAGAATGCCAGAGTCCGCTGCTGCGCCAGCTGATAATCGGCCTTGCTGAAGCTGCCTCGCTCGTCGCAGCCGAACCCATGCTGTGCGCCCAGGTACACATACGCCTCGGCCTTGGGCTGCGCCGCGCGGATGGCATCCACATCGCTCATCGGGATCGACGCATCCTTCTCGCCGAAGTGCATCTCTACCGGGCAATTCGGGCGTTCATCCTTAGTCCCGGCGATGCCGCCGCCATACCAGCAGGACGATGCGGCGAACTTACGGGTGCGCGTGGCGCCCCACCAGGCCACGGTGCCGCCGAAGCAGTAGCCGACAATGCCCAGCCTCCTGCCACTCAAATGGATCGCTGCCGCCTCGACATCGGCCATCACCTGGGCGTCGTTCAGCTGCATGCGCAGGTCGCGCCCAACGGCGATGTCATCCTGCGTGTAGCCGAGTTCGACGCTACGCCTCACCCGGTCAAACAGTGCCGGCGCAACCACAACATAGCCCTGCGCGGCGAAGCGGTCGGCCATGTCACGGATGTGGTGGTTCACGCCAAAGATTTCCTGGATCACTACCAAGCCCTTGGTGGCGTTCTGCGGCCCCACCGTGTAGGCGGAAAACGTGAAGCCGTCGGCCGACTTCAGCTCAATCGTGCTGCCCATGGACTCCTCCTGGCCTGTCTGTTTGCTTTGCGCGCCGCCAGAATCGCGTCAGCGCCGGTGTCGCCAATCGAAATTCGCGACGACAATAGGGTTCGGTCAGCCCACTTTCAGCTTCCGCAGGAAAGCCGTCCGCTGCCCGGCGCCCGCCATCAGGAACGCGGCATCCTGGCCGGAGAGAACAAACCGCGCGCCCATGTCGATATAACGCGGCATGATCGCCTCGTTGTAGATGCCGGCCATCCCAGGGGACTTCCCGTGCTTGGCGCAGGCTGCGATCATCGTTGCATAAGCGCTAGCCACGCGTTCATTCCCGAAATCGCCGTGGATGCCCATCTCCGCACAAAGATCGTTGGTGCCGATCAGCAGCACATCGACGCCCGGCACTGCCGCGATCTCCTCGGCGTTCGCGATCGCCGTCGGCGTCTCCAGCATCACCACAGTCAGGTTCGCCGCGTTCAGCGCTTTCGCTGCATCGCCAGTGCTGGCAGAACGCAGGCTGTAATGCGGCCCGATGCCACCCATCGAGCGGTGCCCCACCGGCGGATATTTCAGCTTCTCCACCACCTCGCGGGCTTCTGCGGCGGTATCGACATGCGGCATCACGATGCCCAGCGCGCCGTTGTCCAACGCACGGGTCGCTATCGAATACTGCCCGTTCGGCACGCGCGCGATCGGTGCGATGCCAGCATCCAGTGCCGCGGTGGAGATCTGCGCGCACGCCTCCAGCGACATCACGCCATGTTCCATATCCAGAAACAACCAATCGAACCCAGCGCTCGCCATCGCCTTGGCGATCTCCACGCTACGCGTCAGACGCACGCCGACGCCCAGCGACAGCTCGCCCTTTTCCAGTTTCTCGCGCGCGACATTGCGGACGGACATAGGCGGCGGCTCCCTATTTCAGCTCGGCGATAGCCGTGGCAATCACGCGGTTAAGTGCTGCGAGGTCCATAGGATGATCGGTCTCGTTGTTCACCGCCACAGTTAGTTTGCGCCTGCGTAGGACAAAAATGCGTTGATCCGACGCACCCGACGCCCACGCGGTGTCGCGCGGCAGATCTGGAAACTGGCCGTCGATATTGGTACGGAAGCATGCGGCATAGCTGCTGCCGGTGTGCGTCGCTGTCAGCGCGTAATCCACCCAGCCTTCCGGCAGCAATCGCTCGCCGTTCCATACGCCATCCTGCAAGTACAGCACGCCTAGTTTCGCGTAATCGCGCAGCGTGGCGAACCCCGCGCCAGATGCAATGAAATTGCCCGCCATGTCGGCAGAGTGCTGGAAGCTCGCCATGCCTAGCCGGTCCGCCAGCAGCGAATAGATGGTCTGGTGATACGGCAGGCCGCGGCGCTCGATCAGGTCGCGGATGATCGCGCCCAGCACATTCATGCCACTGTTGACATAG
>JASHVB010000271.1 GCA_030039695.1 Acetobacteraceae bacterium | reverse complement strand
GCGATGCCGGTTCCTCGCCAGCTCGCCACAGCGCCCTAGCACAGCCGACACCCGCAGGATCACCCCGCTCGCATGCTCGACTTTACGCCACTACATCGGTAACGGTAGCAACCGATGCCCGCACCGCGGACGGCTGCATGATGCATAGGGTGTCGCCCGAAATCGCCACGCCTGGCTAGCACGCCGGGCCGCAAACTCACGTATGACAAGGGGGACCAGAACGATCGGAATCACCATAAAACGTCAGGCAACAGTGGTGGAGGGTCGTGGTGCTTGCGCCTGCATTAGTGCCTTGAATTCCGCTATGCCAAAAGTCGCAACAGTTGCGAGATTTTCGTCCAGGATTTCATAGACGAGATTGTCGACCTGGCGGTTGCTGAAAAATGCGACGACGTCCTGATCGCCGCCGCCTTCGGTGTGTGGCTCACTATTGGCTTTGCCCTCTACATAACTGCCGACTGGTCGAATCTCTTTGAGTTCGCCGTTGGGGCGATAAAGCCGCAGCTCTCCTTGCAGCACGAGCGTAATGTAATCGGCCTTATGGCGGTGCAATACGATTTTCGCATTGGCGTCGAACTTGAAGAGGATATCGACGATACGCTTTTCCTCATCCACAGCGCAAATGTGATACGCAACATGCGGCAGGTCATCGAGCGTGTACCAGGTGATATTGCGCACATCGAAAGGAAGCGTGATCATTTGGAACGCCTTTTGTGCCAGGACTCTCGAGCTGCGGCCGATTCTCTCTTGCTGGCGAAGACGATAGTCTTAGCGTACATCTTTCGACAAGGCTTTCACCGGTCACAATCCGTTGGCCCCGCTTCGCGATACAGCGAAGGGGCAGCTCGTGGCTTGTCCGGTCATCTGTCTATCGGTAGGCACACCCTGCCCCTCAGGGAAGCCGGATCGAGAGCGTCCGATGCAAGCCGAACGCAGTTGAAACGTGAGTGGAATGTGAAGGCCTTAATAGACCAGCCGAACCAGGGAAAGCCTCGGGCGTACGCTTCGTCAATGACATCGATCCAGCCACTTTGTCACCCAAGCTTACAATTCCCAGAGTATCTTGACCATAAGGCCACGCAGACCATTACCCGAAAAGTCAGAGGCTCGTGCATTTCATGATGGCCACACTGAACCGACCCGCTACGCTTCTGCTGGTGTTGGCTTGGACGGCATGGCCGCACGGCGCCTGGGCACAGTCACCAGCACCAGCGCCGGATGTCACCACGTACCACGCTGATGACGCACGCAGCGGCCATTACCAGGCGACGGGTCTCACCTGGGCCGCTGCCGAATCGGTGACGCCCGATGCCACATTCGATGGGCGCGTGCCCGGACACATCTTTGCCCAGCCATTGTTCTGGCGGGCACCAGACGGACGCGGATTGCTGATCGTCGCCACGGAGGACGACGTCGTCCTCGCGCTCGACGCCAACAGCGGCAAGATCGTGTGGCAGAGGCGTCTCGGCACGCCGGTACCGTTGGCAGCGTTGCCGTGTGGGGATATCAACCCAGTCGGCATTACCGGCACACCCGTCATCGATTCATCCGCCGGCGCAGTTTACCTGAATGCGATGGTGAACGGTAGTTACGGCCCTCGGCACGATATATTCGGGCTGCGGCTCGCCGATGGCGCGGTCTTGCCCGGTTGGCCGCTCGACGTTGGCACCGCGCTCACCGCCCGTGGTATCCGCTTCTTCGCCCGCGACCAGAATCAGCGCACGTCGCTAACCCTGCTCGATGGTCGCGTGTTCCTAGGCTATGGCCCTCAATCCAACGAATGCGGACACTACCATGGCGTAGTGCTCGGCGTCGGCACGTCACCCCCGGCCATTGCGGCCACCTGGGTGACGCGCGGAACCAAGGCTGGCGTCTGGTCGCCCGGCGGAATCAGCGTCGCTGACGGACACCTCTATTTCACCACCGGTAACAGCGACCTATCGCCATCCCCGACAGCAGGCTGGGACGATGGCAACGGCGCGTTCCGCGAAACCCCGGCACTGCGTCATAGCACGGATCCGACCGATTTTTTCGCGCCACGCAACTACGCCGCACTGGACGCCGCTGACCTCGACCTCGGCGGCACGGTGCCGCTGCCGATCGATCTGCCGGGCGGCGAGCGCCGTTTGCTGGCAATGGGCAAGGATGGCAATGCCTATTTGCTTGACCGCGACAATCTTGGCGGTATCGGCGGAGCACTGGTTGTTCGGCATGTGGCAAACGGCCCCATCATCCAGGCACCAGTCACGTACCACAGCCTCGGCCGGACACTGGTGGCGTATCGCGCGCCCGGGGCGATTTGCCCGAACGGACAAAGCACGACGGCCGTGGTGGCGCTCGCAGTGACGGTCAACGCCCTGACCCCGACCTGGTGTGCGCCGATCGATGGGCGAGGTATTCCGACGGTGACGACCTCCGGCCCCGAAGGAAACCCGATTGTGTGGGTCGCCGGGGCCGAAGGCGACGAACGCCTGCACGGCTACCGCGGCGACACGGGCACCGCCCTCTACACCAGCCGGCCCATCGCTGGGCTACGGCACTTCGTGACGCCGATGGTGGCGGCTGGGCGGATCTATCTTGCCGCCGACGGGCATGTGTTCGCCTTTCGGTGGAAGGCGGACAGCGAGGAGACACATCGATGAACGGAGACAAGGGAAGCTGCCTGCCCCATCGTCACTCCGAGGCCCGACAGGGGCACTCAATCTTCCGCCGGGATAGACAGGTCCGCGCGAGATTGCTTCTGCCTTGATGGATCTAGTGCAGGAAGAGGCGACGCTGGCGGCACTTGGAGCGCGGTAAGCGGCGTCCTACACCACGCCGACGCCACAACTGTGCCGCTAAATCGAGGCGGTCAAAGCGTGTCATCCAGTTGTGGGCAGTCGAAACGCTCATACCGAGTTCATGGTGACTTGTGGTGACCCTCCACACCGGGGATGATAGCATACATGGCTGACCTCCTCTCCACCGTTGCCTCTCGTTGACAAGGATCTGGTCGGTCGGTACCGGCAAAAGTTGCGAATCTTGGCTCCCCCAACAACGAGGCGCAAACTCTCCGAGTCCCGCAGCTCACCTGCAGCCCTGTCATATTGGCGTTGTCAAGTGCCCGGAACGGATCCAGACCGGAGGCCTGTGTGTGAACGAGAGATCAAAGTTATGCGGATTATGGCGCCTTTCAACCTGCGCAAGCCTCTCGGACGGCCTTCATAGGTTATCGCGGATTGTCCAATGTCTGGAATGCGCATCTATGAGATACGTCCTCACATTCTTTGTATTACTTCTTCCTCTTAGGGCAGTGGCTCGCCCTCCTCCGGGCATTGACCCTAACAGCCAGGAGCACCAATGGTGGGAATGTCAGACACGACCTGGCGACCCACAAGAGCCTTGTTGCTCTTTGGCCGATGGGCACGTGCTCGGCGATAGTCAGTGGAAGGTTTCGAAAGACCATTATGAGGTTAACCTGGAAGGCCATTGGTTTACCGTGCCAAATAGCGTGGTTATCAGGCCGAGCAAGACGTGCGGGAAGGAACCCGACGCTAACAATCGGACCACAGCCAAGGTGTGGTATGCACCTAATCGAGCCATTGACAGCACCATAACATCGGTCACGTGGTACTGTTTCCTTCCGGGAATCATGTATTGACCGATACGGCCGTGTCAGACTTTCCGGCCACCAAGTGTCCATCGGGAAGCCCCAAGAGCGGATACGTTCAGGTGGAAATGGAATCTAAACTCCCTGCGCTTCCACGGTTTGCTATACGGCATCGACTCGCGAAGTGTCGCATGTCGACTGCCGAAAATCGGGTGCGACATGACCGCAGCCGACTGTGCTGCCCGCGCGATCTGTGACGAACTGAGTAAGGGTCTTGCTGCAGTCTGCCAGGGACTTGTTTTGCTTATCGCATATCGGTTCGGCCCGGCAGGGATGACAGCGCTCTCGGGCAACAGATCTTGTGTGCATCCTGCCACGGGCGAACCGCCTAGTTCGAACCAGACCCCGTCATACGGCGGGCGATGCGTCATAAGCGTCCTTCAATGTAACGAATCTGGCGCTGGCATGTTTCGTGCAACCTGGTGGTCAGTGACCTTCCCGCCAAGCCGAGCAGCTGATCTTTGGACGAAAGTCGAGAGGTGAATG
>JASHVB010000270.1 GCA_030039695.1 Acetobacteraceae bacterium | reverse complement strand
CTGACTCCGGCGAACGCCTGGTCGGCCAGTCTGCCAAGCGGCAGGCGGTGACCAATCCCACCAACACGCTCTACGCCATCAAGCGCCTGATTGGCCGCCGCTACGACGACCCGATGGTCGCCAAGGATAAAGGCCTGGTGGCCTACACCATCGTGCGTGGCGACAACGGCGACGCGTGGGTCGAAATCAAGGGGCAGAAATACTCGCCCAGCCAGATCAGCGCCTTCATCCTCGGCAAAATGAAGGAAACGGCCGAGGCCTATCTCGGCGAGCCGGTCACCGAGGCGGTGATCACGGTCCCGGCCTACTTCAATGACAGCCAGCGTCAGGCAACCAAGGACGCTGGTCGCATCGCCGGCCTCGATGTGCTGCGCATCATCAACGAGCCGACCGCGGCCGCTCTCGCCTACGGTATGGACAAGAAGACGGGCGGCACCATCGCGGTGTACGACCTGGGCGGCGGCACGTTCGACATCTCCATCCTGGAGATCGGCGACGGCGTGTTCGAGGTGAAGTCGACCAACGGCGACACCTTCCTGGGCGGCGAGGACTTCGACGCCCGCGTTATCGACTACCTGGCTGATGAGTTCCGCAAGGAGCAGGGCATCGACCTGCGCAAGGACAAGCTGGCGCTGCAGCGGCTGAAGGAAGCGGCAGAGAAGGCGAAGATCGAACTGTCGTCCTCGAAGGAGACAGAGATCAACCTGCCGTTCATCACCGCCGACCAGTCCGGGCCGAAGCATCTGGTGATGAAGCTGACCCGGGCGAAGCTCGAGTCGCTCGTGGATGACCTGATCACCAAGACCCTCGATCCCTGCCGCGCCGCGTTGAAGGACGCCGGCGTCACCGCGGGCGAGATCCAGGAAGTCATCCTGGTCGGTGGCATGACTCGCATGCCGAAGGTCATCGACACGGTGAAGCAGTTCTTCGGCAAAGAGCCGGCCCGCAACGTCAACCCTGACGAGGTGGTGGCGATCGGTGCGGCCGTGCAAGGCGCCGTCCTGAAGGGCGACGTCAAGGATGTGCTGCTGCTCGACGTGACGCCGCTGTCGCTTGGAATTGAGACGCTGGGCGGGGTGTTCACTCGGTTGATTGAGCGCAACACCACGATCCCGACGAAGAAGAGCCAAGTGTTCTCGACCGCCGACGATAACCAGCAAGCGGTGACGATCAAGGTCTATCAGGGCGAACGCGAGATGGCGGCGGACAACAAGCTGCTCGGCCAATTCGACCTGATGGGCATTCCGCCGGCACCGCGCGGCGTGCCGCAGATCGAGGTGACGTTCGACATCGACGCGAACGGCATCGTCTCGGTATCCGCCAAGGACAAGGCCACCGGCAAGGAGCAGCAGATCCGCATCCAGGCGAGCGGTGGGCTGTCTGAGGGTGACATCCAGCGCATGGTGAAGGAGGCGGAGGCGAATGCCGAGGCCGACAAGAAGCGGCGCGAGACGGTCGAGCTGCGCAACCATGCCGACGCCCTGATCCATCAGGTGGATAAGAACCTGAAGGAGTTCGGCGACAAGATCAGCGCCCAGGAGAAGGGCGAGGCCGAGGCGGCAATCGCCGCGGCACGCTCTGCTATGGAGGCCAACGATCCGGATGCGCTGAAGCAGGCGACGGAGCGGTTGAGTCAGGCCGCGATGAAGATCGGCGAGGCAATGTACAAGGCGCAGGCCGCCGACAAAGCCGCGGACGCCACCGCGCAGGCGGGCGCCGCCGGCCCCGACGGGCAGCCGGGCGGCCCGAGCGCTGGTCCCGACGAGAAGGTGGTCGACGCCGAGTTCGAGGAAGTCGACGAAAAGAAGAAGCGTTCGGCGTAATCAGTGGTCAGTGGTCAGGAATCGATGGTCAGTCTCCCTCGGTGGTCGGTATGACTGACCACCGACGACTGACCGCTGACGACTGAAAGGCAGGGTATGGCCAAGCAGGACTACTACGCCACGCTGGGGGTGGCGCGCGAGGCAGGGGCTGACGACCTCAAGAAGGCATACCGCAAGCTTGCGATGCAGTATCATCCGGACCGCAATCCGGGGAACAAGCAGGCCGAGGCGCGATTCAAAGAGATCAGCGAAGCCTACGACATCCTGAAGGATGATCAGAAGCGCGCGGCGTACGACCGCTACGGCCACGCGGCCTTCGAGCAAGGCGGGCCCGGGGGCTTCAACGGCGGGTTCGATTTCTCCGCGGCGGGCGCCGGCGGATTGAACGACATCTTCGATCAGATGTTCGGCGAGTTCATGGGACGCCGGGGCGGGGGCGGCCCGGGCCGCAGCCGCGCGGGCGCCGATATTCGCCAGGCGGTAGAGATCGACCTTACGGAAGCCTTTGCCGGCACCAAGGTGAATTTGCGGGTGCCGACGCGAGTCGCCTGCGAGGCCTGCAACGGCACGGGCTCCGAGGACAAGACGCGCGCCGCTGACACCTGCCCGACGTGTCACGGAGCAGGGAAAATCCGCAACCAGCAGGGATTTTTCCTGGTCGAGCGCACCTGCCCGACCTGTGGCGGACAAGGCC
>JASHVB010000269.1 GCA_030039695.1 Acetobacteraceae bacterium | reverse complement strand
CAGTCACTTGCGGCTCCACGAGACGCGTTATCGGCCAGAAGCGATGAGCAGCCGTGTTGCACAGGTCGCAATCATCGATACTCTGGTCAGCTGCTGCGCTCGCTGACCCGAGGCGGTCAGTCGCCTATCTGCAGCGTAGTGCGCGCGTTATCGCCGAAAAGCGGTATTAAGCGCGGCTGTCGCGTTGCCATTAATGACGGGAATCAGAAATGGGGAAAACAGTGACTTACGATTGCCGGTAATTCCGGACCGTCTCGCTCATTTTGGAATCCCCGGACGGCTGTTGCCGTTAATCCGGGAATCTTGCGGCAGCAGGTTCCTGCGAGGTCAGCGCCGATGTCGGACGATTTTACGAAGCCAGGCTGGGCCTGAACCAGGCCCCGCTGCCCCGAGGCGATGGTCGGCGCCTCCGCCACGTTCCGGATATTGCGGCATTCTCCGGAATCCCGTGCTGACGAATTCCGAGGTTAATGGCAGCAATCCGGGCGAACGGGCACTTTTCTACTCATTTTCGGCAACGCGACACAGATTCTCAAACATACCGATGTCCTACGGTCCAGTGAGACCGCATGTCCGACCTGTACCATTTTGGGTTTGCGATCGCATCTAGAAACACGGCTCGGGCGATGCGGGCTGTTGTAGTTTCGACTCGGCTCAGGGGTTCTCTGGCGGCCGGTCAGCCTTGCCCCTTGCCGCCGACTCCCTACGTGATAATCCGGTCTATCGGGCGCTGCCGTTCGCGCGATGCTTAGCCGGCTCTGTGCCATCCGGGTGGCTGGGGCGTCTCGAGCGCAGGACTACATTGGACCAAAGCTGACGAAGATTATCGACGCCGCCCGCAGTGGAACTGAACATGGTCGTGTCGCACACCAGCAATTTTCCGGCGAACGTGTCAGGGCCGGATTGCAGCAGCGCATCAAAGGTCGAGCGGCCGTCCTGTGTGAACGGGTGAGGTGGGGCCGTGGGATTTATTGCCTGCCGCGCGAGCACCTCCATCCGCTCCGTCGCTGGGCCAATACGTTCGAGGTGCGGCAAATGCGGGTGGAAATTGAACGTCTCGACGCCTCTAAGCAGGCCCAGCACGTCGAGGGAATGCTCGATCTCGACCGGCGCCGGAGCACCGTCGGCAGTGACGGCAGGACTGAGGCCAAAGCGGTTTTCGACAGGCACTCCGAGCCCGGCCAGCAGCGTCCGTGCGAAGCCGCCGAAACCCTGGCGTGGGGGAATGCCGGGGTCGCCATGGTGCAAATGCTCGGCGATCTGTCGCTCTTCACGCTCCTGTCGTGCCGCGTCCCGGGTTTCGCCGATGTCATGGTGGGGACAGACGAAGACCAGATGATCGGGACTATTGAGGAAGCGCCTCATCGCCTCAACTTCCGCCTCGGCCGTCACCTGACTGGTTCGAAAGGAGTCGAAGCTAATGACCACGATGGTGTCGGCGTCCGCAATCAACGCATCATCGAGCGGCGTTTTGACCCCATCGTCGCCCACACGTTCCACCTGGACGATGGGATTGCCCGTCAGAGCTTCGGCCTGTTCGGCGAAAGCGGCGAAATTCGGCTTCTGGATATGGTCGAGGAAACCCCCGATACCCGGATCGACATCGTCGCGGCCCGACAGGCTCTCAAACTTCGGATAGAAGAGCCTGCGCAGTTCGAAGACCGCTGGGAAGCGATCGTCAATCACGGCGAGTGGCGCGCCTGTCTCTGCCGGGCGACTCCAGGCAAAATAAAGTAGGACTTGGCGATTGGACATAGTTGGCTCCCGAATCGACACCGAGCTGCGCCGCTCCTCTCCAGTCGGCTCGTGCTGAGTGTTCCGCCGACCGGAAAAGCGGCTCCCCCCTGCTCCCGTTCTATTCCTGATGTCCCTTATCACATAAATCAGTGCACCAAGACCGGGTAGGATTTTCCCATGTCCGACTGAGAGCCGCCAACCCCATCGAACCGTTCTCCCTGGTCGTCGCCGATGTCATGTTGCCCTTTAATTGAGAAATTCGGCCTCGCACGTCGCAGCGGCGTTGGGGAGACGATGATGGTCGGGGAGGGCGTCAAGGATCGGCGGAACTTGGCCGAAACCTGCCGCTACCATCGCCATCTGCTCTGACGCTATTGCCGGTTGGGTGAGACAAATGGCGGCTGTAATTTCTCGTACAAACGGCAGTACTGGTGGGAACCGGCGCTTTTCTCCAAGCGGCAGCGTGACATCGGCGCCTGTGGCGGCCGCAGGTCCAACACCAGCGCCGTGATCAGGACGGCGAAGACGCCGTCGGAGAAGATGCTCAGTCGCTCGGGGGAGGCTGCGCGCACGCTCGGCGCATCGTCCCTCGAACCAAACCGGGACACATCTCGTGCGCGGCCGGCTACAGCACGCCGTTGCGCGCATTGTCCCGGAACAGATCGCCTTCTTCGAGGTAGGCGCCGAGGGTTGCGTAGTTGGCGTGTCGGCCGACTTGCTTGAGTTGCGCGGGATGCGCACGCTGGTCCTTGGCGGTGTTCATCGCGCCGGGCTTGAGCGAGTGGCCGCCTAAGAAGAAACTCAAGAAGCACGGAGGAGGGTGGGAAGTTCTGTTTTCATGCTGCCTCGGCGATGGGATGAAGTTCGACCTCGAAGCCCAGCTTGGCGATCTGGGCGACTAGGCGCTTGGCTCTGATCTCGCGGGAGCGGTGATCGAAGTGATTGGCGCCGAGATCCCTGTGTTCAGTGCCGTCCTTCAGCATATGGTAGATGGCGGTGAGCATCGAAGCGGCGACCGCGCAGATCGCCTTTTTCTTGCCGTGCTTGCCGCACAGGCGATTGAACTGCGCCCTGTAATAGCTGTCCTTCTTGCGCGTGGCCGCCCAAGCGCACTGTACCAGCATAACCTTGAGCCATGGGGCGCCCTTGCGCAGGCGCGACGATTTGCGCTTGCCGGCGCTTTGGTTCTGCCCCGGGCACAGGCCGGCCCAGGCCAGCAGATGGCCAGCGGTCGGGAATCGGCCCATATCGGTACCGATCTCGGCGAGGATGGTCTTCGCCGCCAGCTCGCCGACACCCGGGATCGTGCGCAGCAGACCGCTCAAGGAGCGAAAGGTGGCCTGGCCGGCGACCACCTCCGCGTCCATCTGCTCAATCGCCGCGTCGATCGCCTGATCGATCTCCGCAATCGCCTGCGCCAGGGAGTCATATTGTCGCAAGTAAAGCCGCAGCATGAACCGATGGTGATCGGTCAACCGTCCATGCAGCGCGTCGTACAAGGCCTTGGGCGACGCTTTGATCTGTCGGTGGGCGAGTTCGGCCAGTTTGACCGGGTTTCTCAGGCCCCCGATCATCGCCTCGATCATCCGCCGGCCGCTGACGCCCATGATCTCGCTGATCACCGAATCGAGCTTGATGTTGGCTTCTTCCAGTGTCTTCTGGAT
>JASHVB010000268.1 GCA_030039695.1 Acetobacteraceae bacterium | reverse complement strand
GACTGCGCCTGACCGCGAGCGTCGCGACGGATGATCCGATCGACATAGCGGGCGAACTGGGCATAGGAGATGCCCAGCCGGCCCTGGCGGTTCTCATAGACCGCCTTGAGTGGCCAGCCGGCGTCGAGTTCGGCGGTGATCTCGGCGAGGTGGGCGATGAACGTGACGCGGCCGATGCCCTTCATACGTCGCCGATCCGGTGATGTGTTCATCCGCTGCTCCAAATGTTCTGGCTGCTGCGGTAGCACGGCGATTCCATTCGTCGAATAACACCTTCGCGACTCAGTGCGAACATTGTGGCAGTGTATGCAAACAAGGGTGAATGTCTGCGTCGACCGCGATGACACGGCGATCGCGGCATATACGCCCGCGCAGTTCGATGGCAGCATCACGTTGTTGCACACCAACGCGGGCTTGCTCACCTGCGGCTCGAGGGAACGGATGATCAGAACGTCATGGAACGAGCAAAGCGCGCGCGCACGCCTCAACTCCAAGTGGTTGTGTCAGTGCGGGACCGCGCGCGCATCCAAGAGCGTGCCAAGGTGGCTGGATTGTCGGTTTCCGCCTATCTGCGCGCCTCGGGCCTCGGTCATCCGATCAGGTCGGTTCTCGACTACGATGCCGTGCGCGACCTGGCGAAGGTAAACGGCGATCAGGGTCGGCTTGGCGGCCTGTTGAAGCTCTGGCTGGAGGACCGGCCAGGGCGTGGCGCGCCCGAGATCGAGGTACGCCGGCTGCTGCAGCGAATTGGTGAGCTGCAGGGACGGCTCGTCGACGTGGTGGGCCGGGTGTGATCACCAGACGAATCATGAGGCGGCAGGGCGGTGCCGGCTATCAGCACCTGGCAGGCTACGTGCTCAACGTAGCACCGGAACACCAGCCGGCCGACCCGGCGAGCTGGACCCGGCTCAACGCCTACATCCTGGACGTCGAACGCCAGGGTGAGAAAGTCGCCTGGGAGCGAGCGACCAATTGCCAGTCCGACGATCCGGGTTGGGCCGTGAAAGAAATCCTCGCCACCCAGGCGCGCAATAGGCGCAGCCGCACCGACAAAAGCTACCACCTGGTGGTCAGCTTCCCCGACGGCGAGCAGCCGACCCGTGCGCAGATCGAGGACATCGAGAACCGACTATGTGCCGCACTTGGTTTCGAGGAGCATCAGCGCGTCTCGGCGGTTCACCAGAACACCAACAACTGGCACCTGCATGCCGCTATCAACAGGGTGCACCCGAAGACATTCCGGAACTTTGAGCCGTTCCGGGATCACTACCGGCTGCAGGAGACCTGCGTGGAGCTGGA
Organism: Acetobacteraceae bacterium; assembly: GCA_030039695.1. The sequence goes on along the minus strand of JASHVB010000268.1, from coordinate 8,910 downwards.
GATTCGGCACGGCCTCAGGCGCACACCGCACACGACCGAGCTGGAGGGGAGGGGAGACAACTTAAAGATCAAGGGCAGAGCTGCCGACTTCGAGGCCCAGCAAGGCCGGCCATCATTCCTGCGGTGGGTCCGTGAGATGGCTGGACCGATGTTATTGGCGGCGCGTGACGCCGGTCAGGGCTGGGACGGACTGCACCAGGCTGCAGCGCGCTTCGATCTGCAGATCAATCCATATGGCGCCGGCCTGGTTATCGACCATCGCGGTGACGGACGATTACACGTGAAGGCATCGAACGTAGACCGCGGGCTGTCATTCAAGGCAGTGACCGATGTGCTTGGCCCGTTCCAGCCACCGCGCCAGGCCATGAGCATCCCGCCCCTAGCGAGCTACGCCACGCCCGCATTATCCGGGCCGCTGTTTGAGGCATTCAAGCAGGAGCGTATTGCCGCTGCAGCCGCGCGCACTGTCGCGCTGGCGAAATTGCACGACCAGCACCTGGCTTACGCGAAGCGACTCGTAGCGTACGACCGGGACCGCTTCCATCAGGAACGACTGACGGGGATGGCGGCCCATCCGAGGCGGGATGCATTTCAACGCGTTGTGGACCAGCAGAGAAAGGACCGCACTGAGCGGGCGCGACGCGAGGCTTACGAACGACGCCAAGTCCGCGCTCAACATCCAATTCCGACCTGGCAGGGCTACCTTGAGACGGAAGCTGCCAACGGCAACGAAGCTGCGCTCGCCGTGTTGCGCGACCGGCCACAGCATCGCACGCAGATGGAATCGCCGCTCTTGCAACCGCAGGACGCCGACGATGCACGCCACATCGTCTACCAATACATGCGGCCGACGGTGCGGCGTGACGGCCGCGTGATCTACCGCATGACTGATGGCGGCGTTGTGTCGGATGAGGCGCGGAGCATACATGTCAAGGAAGTCACCGCAGGCGCGGTATACCTCGCACTGCTGTTGGCAAGGGATCGATTTGGCCAGCGTCCGCTGAGAGTGCAAGGGACGGACGATTTCCGTGCCCAGGTTGCGGGGCTAGCTGGTAGCGAAGGTTTGAATATCAGGTTTTCCGACGACTCGTTGGAAAAACAACGCGCATTGGCGCGGCACGCACGCTGGAACAGCGTTGCACGCGACCACGGAAATCCGCATTCCATATACGATATATCAAATGCTTCGGCTAGACATGGTCAGGGCAAATGAACAGGCCTGGTCGTGATGTGGTCACGCAGCGGCGTGCCGTGCTTCTAGGCTCGGTCGCGTTGATCGCGGGTGTCACTGCGGCCAGCATGGCGGCCACGCAATTCGCCGCATGGCGGGTCGGCTATCATCCTGCTCTGGGTCGACCCTGGGTCGGTCATCTCTATGCACCCTGGTGCTGGATCATGTGGCGGCGGGCGCCGTGGGCGCCGAATGCCAAGGCGACCTTCCAGGCCATTGACGCGGGGCTGATGAGCGTCGCGGCCCTCGGCATGCTGACCGGCTTGGCCGTCTCGAACGCCAGGCGGCGAACGCCCAAGAAGCACGAAGGGATCCACGGTACAGCGCGCTTTCAGTCCGGGTTGGAAATCCGCGAAAGTGGATTGCTGCCGCATGGCGATCAGCCGCACACCGGGGTGTACGTCGGCGGTTGGACCGATTCGCGGGGGTGCATCCACTACCTCCGCCACGATGGTCCAGAGCACTGCATTGTCATCGCCCCGACGCGCAGCGGCAAAGGTGTCGGGAATATTCTGCCGACGCTGCTGTCATGGCCGGCGAGCTCCCTCATCTATGACGAGAAGGGCGAGCTGTGGGCCCTCACGGCTGGCTGGAGGGCAGGGCACGCCGGGACCGTTGTGATCCGATGGGAGCCAGGTGCGATTGACGGCAGCGCGAGCTTTAATTTCCTGGAGGAGGTGCGCCTCGGCACGCCGCACGAGGTGGCGGATGCGCAGAACATCGCGCAGATGATCTGTGACCCGAACGGCGACGGCATTGAAGGCAAGGACCACTGGGGAAAAACATCATTCGACCTGCTGTCCGCCGTCATCCTGCACGTCATGTACAAGGCGAAGGCCGGCAGCAGGACGGCAAGCCTCGCCGACGTGGCCTTTGCGCTGTCCGATCCTGAAGAGAAGTCGGATGCGCTGTGGGAGGAGATGCTGACAAACCGCCATCTTCCGGGTGGCACACATGCCGTCGTCGCGGCTGCCGGACGCGACCAGCTCGACCGTCCGGAGCGGGAGCGCGGTAGCGTCCTGTCCAGCGCCAAGACCTACCTGACATTGGTCAAAGACCCGATCATCGCCGAGAACACCCGGCGCAGCGATTTCCGCATCATGGACCTGATGAACCATGAGCGTCCGGTGTCGCTGTACATTGTTACGCGCGGCGGCGACAAGGAACGGCTACGGCCCTTGGTGCGGTTATTGCTAACGATGGCGATGCGCCAACTCATGGGCGTGGCGTTGAGGTATAAGGACGGACAGCCACTGATGCCGCATCGCCATCGGCTGCTGATGATGCTGGACGAGTTCCCGTCACTCGGCCGGCTGCAGATCATCCAGGACGCGCTGCCGAAATGTGCCGGATATGGGATCAAGGCGTTCCTCGCGGCGCAGAATCGCGAGCAGATGTTCAACGCCTATGGCGCGCATCAGAGCATTACAAGCAACTGCCATGTGCGGATCGTCTATGCGCCAAACGAGTGGGAGACCGCTGAGTGGATCAGCCGGATGATCGGCAACACGACGATCGTGAAGGAGGACGTGACCGAGAGCGGGCGGCGGTTCGGGTCGCTGAACAGCGTCTCCCGCACTTATCACGAAGTCAGCCGGCCGCTGTTGACGCCGGACGAGATCATGTGCCTCAAGAAGGCGCAGAAGAACAGCGATGGCCAGATCGTGGAGAGCGGCGAGACCGTTGTCTTCCTGGCTGGTGAGCGTCCGATCTTCGGAACACAGATCCTCTACTTCCTCGATCCGGTGTTTTCGCGACGGGCGACGATCGACGCGCCGGTGACAGACTCGACACAGCGCGCGGCACAGCTGTTTCAAGCCGTGTTATGAACACAACGATAGCTCGTGTGCGACAGTCGCGCCGGCGGAAGCTGCCCGTCGTGATGATCCTGACGGGAGCCGTGACGATGGGGGCGCTTGTTGCCGGCGAAGCAGCCGGCTTGCGTGTCAATGCGACCGCCTCAATGCCGCGTGGTCTGTGGCGGGTGCGGGCTGGCGAGCCGGTCGAACGCGGAGCGGTGATCGTGATCTGCCCGCCCAACCGCGCCGTCATCCGCCAGGCCGCGCGCCGCGGCTACATTCCCTCAGGTCGCTGCCCCGGAGGCTACGAGCCTCTGGTTAAACCGGTCGCCGCACTTGCCGGCGACGTAGTGACGGTCTCGCCCGCCGGAGTTGTCGTGGACGGTAACCCTGTGGCGCATACCGCCCCGCTCGCCAAGGACGAGAGCGGTCGCGCGTTGCGTCCATTCCCGTCCGGGTCCTATCGCGTGCCGCGCGGTGAGCTCTGGCTTCTATCGGGCCATGATGTGCGCAGTTTCGACAGCCGCTATTTCGGTGCCGTGCCGGCCACAAACATCATCGGCGCGGCACGGCCGCTCTGGGTGCTGCGATGATCCCGCCCGCACTGCTAGGATGCGCGCCGAATGTTGCCCCCGCCACCCTGCAGGCAATCGCCCAGGTAGAGAGCGGCGACAATCCGCTGGCGATCCACGTCAACGGCATCCGCGTGCAGCCGCGGCCGGCGCGCAATGCCCAGCACGCAGCCCGCGCGGCCGAGAGCTATATCGCCCGGGGATACAACGTTGATATCGGTCTGATGCAGGTCAACAGCCGCAACCTCGCAGCGCTCGGTGTCACCGTAGAGCAAGTGCTCGATTCCTGCAGTAACATCCGCGCCGGCGCGACGATCCTGACAGCCAATTATGCCGCGGCGGCGCGCGCGCGTGGTGACGGCCAGTCCGCATTGTGGGCCGCGATCAGCGCCTACAACACCGGCAACTTCTATAGAGGTTTCGCCAATGGGTACGTCGCCAAGTACTACGAGCTCGGTGGCGTCCCAGCGCTGATTGGGGCTCTGCATGAGGCTTCGGCGACCGGGCCTGCTGCACCACCACCACCACCACCACCACCACCACGTCCCAATCCCTACACCGCCGGCACCACCGTGTTTGCCAGGGAGGCGACAGATGGCCGTAGCGAGTAACGAACCGCGCGATCCGATATCCACGGCCGTCGTATCGACGTCTCTGGATGATCTTTTGATCCCTGGCGTAGTAGTGGAGCTGGATGCGCGCGAGGCCGAAGAAATCGGCGCATTTGAGGAGAACGCCCTGACCGAAGCCGACGCCTGGGAGGCCAATGGCGATCTCGACTTGACCGAGCTCCGCAATGGCGACTGAGTACGTCGATCAGATCGCCGGCGCGCTTATCGAGCAACTGAAAGCCGGCACCGCGCCGTGGGTGAAGCCGTGGCAGCCCGGCGAGCGGTTTATGCCGTACAACCCGACCACGGGGAACTTGTATCACGGCATGAACGCGGTCTGGCTGATGAGCCTCGCGGAGAGCCACAGCTACACTGACCCACGCTGGATGACATACCGCCAGGCGCAGGCGGCCGATGCACAGGTGCGCAGAGGCGAGCGAGGAGCCGTCATTCAATTCTGGAAATGGCAGGGGCTGGAGTCTGTCCGTGACCCTGAGGGTAAGCCCGTGCTTGACCAGGATGGCAACCAGGTGCTGCGGGCTGTGCGATTCGAGCGGCCACGGATCTGGTCGGCAGTCGTATTCAATGCAGAACAAATCGATGGCCTGGTGGCAGCACCGAACCGTCCTGCGCTTCCCGCATGGGAACGTCATGAGCGGGCGGAGGGGATTCTGACGCGCTTCGACGCGACGATCCAGTACGTGCGCGGAGACCACGCATTCTACCAGCTGGCCAACGATTCCATCACGCTGCCAGAGCGCGCCCAGTTTGGCTCTGCCGACGGCTATTACGCCACGGCGTTGCACGAGGTTGGCCACGCAACCGGCCATCCGTCACGGCTGAACCGCCAAGATCTGGGGCACCCGTTCGGTTCCGAAGCCTACGCCCGTGAGGAACTGCGTGCCGAGATCGCGTCGCTGATGCTCGGCGAACAACTCGGCATTGGCTACGACCCAGCGCAGCACAGCGCCTATGTCGGGAGTTGGATTCGCGCTCTGGAGAACGATCCACGCGAGATTTTCCGGGCAGCTGCCGATGCCGAAAAGATCGCTGCGCTGGTGCGCTCATTTGAACGGGAACGCGAGCAGGGGGCCGATCATGAGCGTGCGCCGGATCAACCCGAATCAGAGCAGGACAGGGGGCCCATCGCCAATGCTGGCGTCCCGGTGCAGCTGGCGGTGCTGATTCCGGAGAACCATCCAGCAGTGACCACGCCCGGCGATCGCACTTATCTCGCGGTTCCCTACGCCGAAAAGGACGATGCCAAGCAGGCCGGGGCGAAGTGGGATCGTCGGGCGAAGGCATGGTACATCCCCGCCGGCGTGGGCCTGGAGGCCTTCGCGGCTTGGCTGCCGTCTCGCGATTCAGTCTACATTGCCGCGGCCGTCGATCCTGCCGAGCAGTTTGCCGAGGCGTTGCGCGAGTCTGGGTTGCTGCCGGATGGCCCAGTGCAGATGGACGGCGGGATGCACCGGATTCCGGTGGAAGGCGACAAAGGTCACGAACGGAGCGGTGCCTATGTCGGCCACCTGGACGGCAGGCCAGCGGGTTTCATTCAGAACTTCAAGACCGGCGTGAAAACGACGTGGAAGGCCTCCGGTCAGGTCGCAGCACTCGGCGCAGAGGACCGTGCCCGCATGGCGGCGGAAGCCGCACAGAGCCGGCACGAGCGGGCACTTGAACGCGAGCGGCAGTACGAGCGCGCGGCGCAGCAGGCCGACGCCATTTGGCGAGCCGCCGTGCCCATCGAGGCACATCCCTATCTCGACGAAAAGGGAGTGCCGTCACGTGGGCTGCGTCAGAGCGTCGATGGGCAGACAATCACGGTGCAGGACCGCGAAGGTGTAGAATATGAGGTTTCCATCGCCGGTCGATTGCTGATCCCCGTGGTGGACGCAAACGGTAAGATGATGAGTCTGCAGTTCATCGATACTGCAGGCACGAAGATGTTCATGCCGAACGGTCGGGTGGAGAATGGGCATTTTGTGATCGGCGATCTGGAGAAGCCCGGACCGCTGCTGATCGCCGAAGGCTACGCCACAGCCGCGACGCTGCACGATCTGACCGGGATGCCGGCAATCGTTGCGTTCAATGCGGGAAATCTTGCGTCGGTCGCAGAGACCGTACGGCAGCTTCAACCTGACCGGATCATCTACATCGCCGGTGACAACGATCACCAGCAAGAAGCGAGAGGCAAGTCGAATGTCGGCCGCGAAAAAGCAGCAGAGGCCGCGGCGGCAATCGGTGGCTTTACGCTATTGCCGGCTTTTGCCGAACAGGACGCGGGGTCGGACTGGAACGATCTGGTGCGCGGGCAGGGGCCAGACGTCGCACGGCAACAGCTGAGGAATGGCTTCGCGGTCGCTGAGCGTGAGCGGATGGCTCTGAACTATGCGGTGAGCCGTGACGAAGATTTGGATCGTTCCCATGCAACGGGCCCGATGCGCGACCGCGACATCGCGCAAAGGCTCGAACTAGAGCGATAGGCGCGGCGGTGGATGCAATTGCCTGAAGCAGCTGAAAGGGCCGGGCCTAAGCGGGCTTCCGGGGGTGTTCGCGGCAGAATTCGTTGCGTGCCTGTTGACGCTTGCCTGCGCAGCGGGCCGCTTGCGGGTGGTGGCGCGTGGACATCCGGGACTGGAGCAGGCGGAGCTTGCGAGATGTTTGCCCGGACTGCGCTCAGCCGGGAATCGACTGATGGGGTGTTTTTCTATTCACTCGTTATGACACGCAGAAAACGCCTCTAACGGTGATCGCAGGATCGACCACCGACTAACCTGGCTGCGGACCGCGCGAAGCACCTGCCATTTGCGAACCTGATTAAGATATATCTCGATGCCTCATTATTTCGGTGACGTGATTCTGATCGTCAACGAATACCACGACAGGGTCGAGTTCGTGCACTTCTTCGGGATCCACCCAGGCCTCAGCAAGCACGATGATCTTGTCGCCTGGCTGGAAGTGCCGCGCCGGGGGGCCATTGAGGCATATTTGTCCCGATCCGCGCGCGCCGGCGACCGCATAGGTCTGCCAGAAGACGCCGTTGGACAGGTTTGTGATGTTAACGTACTGAAATGCGTGGATACCGCTCGCCTCTAGTAGCTCCTCATCGACTGTAATGGAACCTACATAATTAAGATCGGCCTCTGTCACCGTTGCGCGGTGGATTTTGGCCATGCACATGCGAATCAACATGCGATGATCATACCGAATGGGATGATGTGAGGCAATGCGGGTTCAGAACAGCCTTCCTGCTCCGAATGCTTGCCCCAACGACTCACGGAAGCGTTGATCAGCGCGGATGACCCGAAGTGACACGCTCGCCCTCTTGCGCCATTTCGCTGCCATCGTCTGAGCGGCCACCACCGAAAGGTCGTTGCTCACGTTGCCTCCAGCCAACAACATGACCAAGTCACGATCCGTCATAGCTGCGCAATCGGGCGTTCGCCGCTTTTCCGTCCGGGCGATCCGGTACTCTCGAGACCGACGACCGCTGCGAATTCGGTGAATCCGAACCCCAAGACCGCCTGTTGATGGGCGACAGATGGACCGCACGCACGTCGTGCTGCGGTGTCGCGGCGCAGCGTTCGCGGTGCCGGGGACGAATATAGTCTTCTTTGCCAATCTTGCAGCGAAACGCGGATCAGAAGGTGATTTGTTGCCAATGCACCACGGTTACGAAAATTTGTCAGTCCTCAATTGCTCGCTCGGCATCGAACTCTCGTGGTAGAGGAGATGATAATCCTAAAATGAGGCTGGCTCGGGGGCGTCCGGATCCCGGTGCGGCCTCGCCCTGAGTATCGGATCGAGGCGAGTGGCGCGCTGGGGGGCGGGCCGTTCAGCCAAGTTTGGCCCCAAAGCGACAGGGCCGAAGTGACGCGCGAGGTTGGATGATTTCATCTCCGAGCTTCGCCGCGTCAGCGAGAGGCGATGAGTGCAGTGGTGAAGAACCCCAGCATTCTGTCCTTGTGCCGGCTCTTTGTCATGGTGACAGCGGTCTTGCTGGTCATGATGGGCTCCGCTTACGCGGACGGTGCGGGCGGGCCGAACAGTTCCGCTTTGGGTGCAAGCAACGGAATAAACGGCGGGGCGGGTGGCGGCGGGGGCGTCGGCGGCACGGGCGGCGCCGGCAGCTCCGATGTGGCCGCTGGAGGGAACGGCACTTCCGCTGGTAACGGCGGTAACGGCAGTAGCGGTGATGCTACGGTAGTCGGTTTGACGGCCGGCACGGGTGGTGCTGGCGGTACAGTCGGAACTGCCGCCACCAACTTTGTGGGGGGCAATGGCGCTGCCGGCACTGCTGCGTCGTGCTTTCTGTGTGTGGTGGGCGGCAACGGCGGCGGCGGCGGCGGCGGCGGTGGCGACGGCTTTGTCGGTTCCACGTTGAACGGCATTTCTGCTCAGATCATGGGCGGCAATGGCGGCAACGGCGGCGGCGTCAGTAGTGCGTCCATATCGGGGGCGGATGGCGGCAGCGGCGGCGGCGGTGGTGCGGGCGCTGTTTTGACGGGCAGCGGCAGTACCAGCACCAGCGCAAATATCACCGGCGGCGCGGGCGGGAGTGGCGGTGCCGCGGCGGATCCCGGCGGCGCAGGCTTCGGCGGCGGCGGCGGCTCTGGCGTCGTCGATACCGGCATAAACCTGACCAATGGCTTTACCATAACCGGCGGCAACGGGGGTGCTGGCGGCAGTGGCGC
>JASHVB010000267.1 GCA_030039695.1 Acetobacteraceae bacterium | reverse complement strand
CGAGCATTCGTGTGGGATCAAGCCGACCGACGTGATGGTAAGCGTCGCCGAGAACACTCTCGCCGACTGGTCATTCGGTTATGGCAGGGCCCAGTTCCTCACTGGCGAACTGCACGGTAGCATGCCCGGTGACACGTCGTCGCCCGCGCTCGCCACAGTCGGGCGGCTGGGATCGTCGGGATGATTCCACTCCCATCCGATACCGTGCAGAAGCCGCACCTCGATGGCATCACTATCATCAATATGTCGCGCGTCCTCTCCGGTCGGTACTGCATCATGGTGCTCGCGCATCTCGGGGATCGCGTCATCAAGATCGGGCGGCCGGACATCGGTAACGATACGCGCAACCTGGGTCGCTTGCTAGACACGTGGACGTCCAAGAGTTTTGATCTCGCAAAGACTTATCTTTGGCTCTGAAGGCACAGTACAATGGCCTTAACAGCGCTCTTCCTGTCGCGATTTCAATTCGCATTTACCATTTCATTTCACATTATCTTCCCGTCGTTTACTATCGGCCTTGCAGCATGGTTGACGGTGCTGGAAGCTTTGCATATGTGGACCGGGCGACCGGTCTATCGTCTGGTATTCGAGTTCTGGCTTAAGATCTTTGGTGTCGCGTTCGGCCTCGGCGTCGTTTCCGGCATCGTCATGGCGTTTCAGTTCGGCTCCAACTGGAGCGTACTTGCTCGCATGTCTGGACCAATCCAGGGACCGTTGCTCGCCTATGAGACCTTTACCGCATTCATGCTCGAGGCCAGCTTCTTCGGTGTCCTGCTGTTCGGACGCACGCGTGTGCCGCCGTGGTTTTATCTCTTCTCAACCGGGATGGTGGCCCTAGGCACGACGCTATCGGCGTTCTGGATTATGGTGAACAACAGTTGGATGCAGGTGCCAGTTGGCTATGTGCTCCAGCATGGCACTTTCGTCCCAAAGGACTGGGCCGCGATCCTCTTCAGCCCAGTCGTTTGGGTACGATTTCCACACATGCTCCTGGCATCGTACCTCACTGGCGCTTTCTGCGTCGCTGCGACCGGTGCCTGGTATTTGCTTCGCCAGGTGTTCGTTGCCGAAGCTCGCATTATGCTGCGGATGGGCCTCGGTCTAGCGTCCGTCCTAGTACCCGTCCAGCTCTTCTTCGGCCACCTGTGCGGCGACTACGTGCACCATTATCAGCCGGTGAAATTTGCGGCGATCGAAGGACGCTGGCACGACGAACAACCGGCTTCAGAGGTTCTGATCGGACTCCCTGATGCCACAGCCGAGACAAATCACTACGCAATCTCGATCCCGGTTCTTGGAAGCCTGATCGGCAGCATGAGTTTCGACTCGAAGGAGGTCGGCCTGGCCGACTTCCCAGCGCAGAATCGTCCGCCCGTCGCCATCCCGTTCTTCACCTTCCGGATCATGGTCGGTTGTGGGGTATTGATGTTGCTGATCGCTTGGGGGGGCAGTTACCTGAGCCACAAAGGTCGCCTCGAACAGAATAGGGCGCTGTTATGGGCCGCGTTCCTCAGCTTTCCTCTGCCGTTCATCGCCATCCTTACTGGCTGGTTCACTGCAGAGATTGGCCGCCAACCGTGGACAGTCTATGGCGCATTGCGAACCGCCGATTCTATGACGCCATTTCTAACGGCTTACTCCGCACTGACATCACTCATTGTATTCTGCGCTGTTTATAGTTTCATCTTCATTTTTGGCGTCGTCTACATCTACAGATTGCTTCACGTCGGCCCAGCTGGCCGCCTGGTGCTGCCACCCAGCTCTGCGGTTGCGCACCGCCCAATGTCTGTCTTCGCGGAGCCGGTTCCCCATTCGCCGTCGCACCAGGTCTCGGCAGGAGAATAGCCATGCTTGCCTTTTGGGTCGGTGTCCTTGCCATTAGCATCCTGCTCTACGTCCTGCTCGATGGCTTGGACCTGGGTGTTGGCATTCTGTTCGGTCTTACGCGAAACGAACCGCGGAGGACCGCAATGATGAGCGCCGTCTCGCCGATCTGGGACGGAAACGAGACGTGGCTCGTCGTCGCCGGGGTTGTTCTCTGGTCCATATTCCCAGTCGTCTATGCGACGCTCTTTTCCGCATTCTACCTGCCGCTGCTGCTAATGCTGGCAGGCCTGATCCTACGCGGAGTTGCGTTCGAGTACCGCTACAAGACAATGCGGATGCGTTGGATATGGGATGTTGCCTTCGCAGGTGGATCAGTCGTTGCGACGTTCTTCCAGGGACTGATGGTCGGTGCCATGGTTAAAGAGCTGCCGATCCAAGATGGTCAATACGTCGGTGGTGAATTCGGGTGGCTCAGCACGTTTGCGATCATCTGTGGTATCGGGCTTTGCCTCGGCTATGCCCTTCTCGGTGCGTGCTGGTTGGTGAAGAAGAGCGAGGGAGAGGTCCGAGAGGCCGCGTATCGGCAGATTCCGGTCCTGGCGATTGCGCTGCTCGTCTTTCTTATCGTCGTATTCGGATTCGCCATCGCTGGAAATCTCCGCGTAATGGAGCGATGGCTCGAACGGCCGTACCTGCTCATCTTTCCAGTGATTGGCATCCTTGCCGCCGTTGCCGCAGCAAAGAGCGTTCGTGCTCGGCACGACAACGTCCCGTTTGCCATGGTCAGCCTGATATTCATCGCGGCGTTCTGCACACTCGCAATCTCATTCTGGCCGTACATGATTCCGTTCTCCATTACGGTTGCCGGCGCAGCGGCACCTCACTCGAGCCAGGCTTTCATGTTCTGGTTTGCCGGAATCGTCGTCTTCCCATTGATGCTAATTTATACGGCGGTCAGCTACTTCGTCTTCCGCGGCAAGGTCACAGTATCGCAGGTCGAGTATTAGGCCGATATGCCTTGCAGCAATACCTTCGTCCAATAGATTGGCAGTTAGCCTGATAGCATCTCAATCGCCAGCGACTTGGAATCCCGATGGCATCGCAATTCCCATGAAACGATCTTCCGTGAGCATCGACCGAAAGGTTTCCGTCATCACCGGCGCGTCGCATGGCATTGCTGCCGCGCTCGTCGCGGCTTACCGCACACGCGGCTACACCGTCGTCGCGAGCTCATTATCCATCGCGCCGTCAACCGATCCTGACGTGCTCACCTACCCAGGTGAGATCTCCCGAACCGGAACCAAGCGAGAAATCATCGCCGCCGCAATCAGCAAGTGGGGACGCGTCGATACGCGGATTAACGACGCCGGCCTTTTCATCAGCGAGCCGTTCACCGAATACACCGCGGAGGATCACGCGATGATGGTCGGCGTCAACCTCACGGGCTTCATTTACATTACACAGGCCGCCATCTCCGATATGGAGAGGCGGGGCAGCCGCGATATCGTACAGATCACCGCCAGCCCGGTCGCACATGCTTCCAGGGCCGTTCCTTCGGTGCTCGCTTCAATGACCAAGGGTGGACTTGACGCCGCGACAGGGTCGCTCGCGATCGAATACGCCAGGAGTGGTATTCGGGTGAACGCGGTCTCGCCTGGCGTGATCAAGACGCCGATGCATGCCCCCGAAACCTTTGACGCCCCTGGGTGCTTTTACCCGATCGGACACATGGGCGAGATCTCAGACGTCGTCGACGCAATCATGTACCTGGAGCAGGCACCTTTCGTGACCGGCGAGAATCTGCGCGTCGATGGCGGCCAAAGCGCCGGTTATTGAGCCCGCCTCATTCGCGCTGCCATCAATTACTCACCTGAGGAGGTATCATGCCCATCGTGACCATACAAGTTACCCGCGAAGGCACGAAGCCGGACGCGAACTCAGTCACGGCTGAGGAGAAAGTGGCGCTCATCAGGGGCGCGAGCCAGCTTCTGCTCGATGTTCTCGGCAAACCACTCGATGCCACCTACGTCATCATTGAGGAGGTCGAGACGAGCAATTGGGGGTGGGGCGGCATGCCTACGCTCGAGTACCGGCGCCGCCGTCACTGAGGATCCGCAATTATGAGGCCCGCGCCGCGACGATTGATGATTTGGCTCTGCGCTGTTTGTGTCCTCGGCGCAGCCGGGTTTTTGGTACTGGCGTGGCGCGGTCCAATCGCGCCGCGCGACGCGTCGCAGTCGCTTGAATTTCCGGCCGAGCAGGTTGCACGCGGCGCGACGTTGGCGAGTGCCGGATTTTGTGCCGACTGCCACACGGCAAAGAACGGAGCGACCTTCGCCGGTGGGTATGGGCTGAAGACCCCGTTCGGGACAATCTATTCCACCAACATCACGCCTGATCCGGAAACCGGGATCGGTCGTTGGACGCTTGGAGCATTCAGCCGCGCCATGCGCGATGGTGTGTCCCGCGACGGCTCACAGCTTTTCCCCGCGTTTCCCTATGATCACTTCACCAGGCTGAGCGACGAGGACGTATCCGCGCTGTATGCCTACTTCATGACGCGACCGCCGGTCAGGGCGAAAGCAGAGCCGAATGCGTTGCCGTTTCCACTGAATGTCCGACTTCTCCAGGAAGGCTGGAAAATTCTGTTCTTCCGCCCTGGTCGCTTTGAACCCGATGCCACCCAGACGGCTGCGTGGAATCGTGGTGCCTATCTTGCTGAGGCACTGAGTCATTGCTCCGCTTGCCACACGCCTCGCAACTTGCTGGGTGCAGAGCAGCGGGGTGCTGCGTTCGCAGGCGCCGAAATAGACGGCTGGATCGCGCCACCACTGACCGCAGCCAATCCAGCGCCAACGCCCTGGACCCAGAGTGAGCTGCATGCCTATCTCCGCGATGGCGCAGCGCCGCTACACGGCAGTCCAGCCGGACCGATGGGGCCGGTGGTGCAAGGACTGCACGCACTGCCAGATTCGGATGTGCAGGCAATTGCGATCTACTTTGCCGCGATCGACGGAGCTGTGCACCGGAAGCACACAACAGAAGCCGTCGCAAAGGCGTTAGCCGCGTCGCGCAAGGGCACTCAGGGCAACGTGGACGACGATCCCGGTGCACGTTTGTTTGCCGCGGCCTGCGCAGCTTGCCATTTCAATGCAGACCGGGTGAATCCTGAACGGCCAGAGCTCGCGCTGAATAGCGCACTCTACCTCGACAAGCCGACTAACCTGTTTCGCGTGATGCTCGGCGGGGTGAGCGCGGCTGCCGGAATCAATGGCGCCGTCATGCCGTCTTACCATGCCTTGAGCGCCCAGGAACTGTCGCAGCTTGCTGCCTATCTGCGGGCCAGTCGCACGGACCGGGCCGCCTGGACTGATCTCCATCAGCAAGCAGAAGCCGCGAAAAGCAGGCTGCAGCAGACCCACTGAAAGGGCGCAGCATGACAACATTCAAAGTCAACGGTCGTGAATTCACGACGGATGCCGCAGATGACACACCCTTGTTATGGGTGATCCGCGACGAAGTCGGACTGACTGGCACCAAGTTTGGCTGCGGCATTGGGTTTTGTGGTGCCTGCACGGTGCATGTCGGCGGCCGCGCGACGCGATCCTGCATCACGCCACTTACCGCAGTTGCCGGAGCGCAGGTGACGACGATTGAGGGGCTGCATCCCACAGGACAGCATCCGTTGCAGAAGGCGTGGGTCCGCCAGCAGGTGCCGCAGTGCGGCTACTGCCAAAGCGGGCAGATCATGCAAGCGGCCACGCTGCTGAAAGATTTCGCCAACCCGACCGACGAGGACATCAACGCCGTCATGGGTGGTAGTCTATGCCGCTGCATGACTTACGTCCGCATCCGACAGGCGATCAAGCAGGCAGCGGCCGAGCTGCAAGAGGTGACCTTTGACTAATCCCTTGCAACGCGCCGCAACGAATGCGCTGGTCCCGCGCCGCGTCGTGCTAGCGATGATGGGCACAGGCTTTGTCTTCGGCTTCGCGCGAGAAACGGGGGCGATGGTCAGCTTTCCTGGTTCGGGGGCGACTGGCCTGCCCGCATATGATCCCACAATCTGGTGCCGGATCGACGGCGACGGAACCGTGACCGTCCACATCATACGCGCCGAAATGGGTCAGCATATTGGCACTGCGCTGGCTCGCATTCTGGCCGAGGAGCTCGAGGCCGACTGGAGCCGGGTACGGATCGAGCAGGTCGATAGCGACAAGAAATGGGGCGAGATGGTGACTGGCGGAAGCTGGTCGGTTTGGATGAGCTGGGACGTGCTGAGCCGGGCCGGTGCTGCCGCTCGCATCACGCTCACAGAGGCGGGCGCCGCGCTACTTGCTGTCGCTCCCAGCGACTGTATCGCGCGCAACGGCACGATCATCGCGGGGTCTCGGTGGATTTCATATGGAGATATCGTCACCCGTGCACAGCCCAATCGGCAGTTCAGTGCTGACGAGCTCAAGACAATTGCGCTGAAGTCGCCAACAGAATGGCGGCTCATCGGCAAGTCGGTTGGCGCGCTCGACATCCCGGCAAAAACGAATGGCAGCGGCATCTACGGCATCGACGTAAAGATCGATGGGATGGTCTACGCGCGGCCGAAGCTGCCACCCACGCGTAATGGGTCGAAGGTTGTCTCCATCGACGACAGTGCGGCACGTGCGATACCGGGTTACTTGCAGAGCATAGCGCTGAATGATCCTTCGGATACAGCGCCTGGCTGGGTCATGGTTTACGCCAAGGCCTGGTGGGCGGCCGTAAAGGCTGCTGATCAAGTCGCAGTGCAATGGACACCCGGTCCAGGCGACAACGTCTCAGAGCAGGATCTGCAAAATCGCGCTCAGGAACTGATCACCTCGCCATCGGGCGGCGTTTATCTGTTCAATGACCCCGGAGTGGATCAGGCGTTCGAAGCTGCCGCGTCGAGGCTGGAAGCGACGTATACGACCTCGACTGTGCTACACATGCATCTCGAGCCGTTGAATGGCGTTGCACTCCAGCGAGATGGCGTGTGGGAGATTCACACTGGCTGCCAATGGCCAACCTTGATCCTCCCGGTGGTAGCCAGGGCATTGGGCCAGCCGCAGGAGCAGATCGTGCTGAAAAGCTATCTGCTCGGTGGTGGGTTTGGCCGTCGTCTGAGTCCTGACTATGCGGTTGCAATTGCGCTGGCATCCAAAGCGATTGGCGGCAAGCCGGTGAAGATTCTCCTGACACGCGAAGACGACACCCAATACGATGCCGCACGCTCACCGAGCGTGCAGGTGCTGCGAATGGCATTCGACGCCGACAAGCGCATCACCGCCATGCAACATCATGCCGCTGCCGGCTGGCCTACATTGGCAAATGCCCCAGGCTTCATGGCGAAGGGCATCGGCGGAACTCCATATGATCAGTTCGCCATCAGTGGTGCCGACCATTGGTATGACGTGGGCGCGTTCCGCGTGCGCGCGTTATTGAACGATCTGGCGAACAGCACATACCGTCCGGGCTGGCTGCGTTCTGTCGGACCTGGCTGGACCAACTGGGCTTTGGAAAGCTTCATGGACGAGGTGGCGCACAGCATC
>JASHVB010000266.1 GCA_030039695.1 Acetobacteraceae bacterium | reverse complement strand
AACATTCCCAGCAACATGACGCCGCTCTGGCCGTGGGCGGACGACGGCCAGCAGTATATGGCCGGGGCCATTACCTACGTGACTCCGGTGATTGCCGGCTTCGACGCGGGGATCTCGTTTATCCCGAACAACTCGACACCGTTTGACGGTTCGGGGTGCTCTGAGCCTTACGGCGGCGTCGGCTGCGCCACCCAGTCGTCGTCCCAGGACCCTGGCGACTACGAAAACCGGTACCGCAACGAGGTTAGCCTCGCGCTACGCTACCGCAATGTGTTCGGTCCTATTGGCTTCGACATGTCCGGCATCTGGTCGGTCAGCGGCAGGGTCAACAGCGTCACCGCACCCGGCGCCCTCGTCCCCGCCCAAAACTACAAAGGCCTCAACATTGGCGACATCGGTGCCGAATTCACGATCGATCATGCGTGGAACATCTCCGGCAACGTGATGTGGGGTAACTTCAATGGCGATTGGGCCCTGCAGCCCGAAGGCGGATCGTCCGCCACCGCATGGGTGGTCGGCACGCGGTATACGATCATGCAGGCTCCTCTGACACTCGGCGCCTACTACTTCAACTACAACTACAACGGCCTTGCCACCCCACGTCCGGTCGGAGTTGGCCAGCGTAACTCGCGGGGTCTCGACGTGGGTGCGGTGTACGGCCTCGGCCCGGGTGTGGTTCTGATCGCCGAATATACCTGGGGCCAGAACTCGCAGAACGGGTTCGACTTCCTGACCAACGAGAACGGACCTAACAGCAACAAGGTGTGGGCACAAATCCTCACGGCCGGTATGTCCGTCCGCTTCTGAACGACGGGCGATAACGGCGATCCACCGACTGGGCGGCCGGGTTCTCCCCGCCGCCTTTTTCTTGCCCCGCGCATATGCAACGCGGGGGATACAGTAGGGTCCGTATGAGAATCTGCGTGTAACAGGCTCGGGGCTTCGCGACAGACCGCCCCGACTGGCCGTGGTCAGATGATGACTGGATTAGGGGTTTGGCGACAGTCTGCTGCTGAGCGGGATAGGCTTGATTCGAACACTCGGCTCAGGTTCGTGTCTGGGCGCTCGGGGAACAACTGACCCGGGACGTCCGGCAGCAAAGAAGCAGTCCTCCCGATGGGCCGCAAGCGTCAAATTTCATCGCTT
Organism: Acetobacteraceae bacterium; assembly: GCA_030039695.1. The sequence goes on along the minus strand of JASHVB010000266.1, from coordinate 12,401 downwards.
AGTTTCGTCCTCGTAGACGCCGATGATGAGGAGCCATGCACCCGAAATTAGGAATGCGAACAAGACAATGGATCCAATAGCGGCGACGTAAAGCCCTGCGCTATGTCCAAGAACAAGGAGAATCGCGCCTATAACTTCAGCGAGGTAACACATGGTACCCCCCGCAAGCCGCGGCATGTTCAAACCAATAGTACTCATGCCCGATCTGATAGCCACAGCATAACCCCTAACAAAGATGACGGTCGCGATGAGCCAGAGGAAAAGCCACTCAAAGCCGAGCACTACAAGATATTGACGTCCTATAAGCGCGAAACTGCATGCCATGAAAATAGCGCTGAAGCCAGTTAGCATATTAATTGCCCGGTTTTTATGTGTCGAATTTTGGATGATGACTTCGGGATTGATCGACATCGCTACGAAAATCAAACCCGCAAGCGCCGCCGCTCCGCCGCCTACCATCAGAAAAAAGTTATCCCATTGATCCAACATGAGATCCGAACTCCCCTTCCCAAGCATCGATGAACGCGGCTGCCGCTCAGGTCTTCGTGCTGTCTCCGCATCCTGCCTGATCTTGCGATTGAACACACGGCTCCGTCTGGTGTTCGGGGGCCGGGGGCGAGCAAACCTCGGCCAGAATCAGCCAGACGCGCGTCAACCCTATCGAGACAATTCCATTGCTTGATCTGAATGTCCGCTCCGGACGCGCTGTTCGAACCAGTCGCATGGCCGAGAGGGGCACGACGCTGTGGATCTTGGGCGGCGCCGAACGTCTGCCTCCGGGTTCTCCGAAGGGCCGCCCTGTCGCCGGAGTGGGTCGGAATCGGCCATTCTCAATGAACGGGATAGTAGCGAACCAAGGGCCCACTATCCCTCCAAGAGCCACCAGTTCGGAATCTGACCAGAGCTCCTTTCGTCTTGAGGCTTGGCGAGTTGCGGCGGCGACGGCAGCACCGAACCCCTAGGGCTGCTGCGCAAAGCGTGTCCCGTCGCGCCATCATCTCGGCCATCATTGGTGATTTATTGTTCGCTGCATCGCTGCTGGCCAGGGCAAGGCCTCCCGGCGTCATTCTCCCATCAAGTTCGTTCGATAAGTAGCGCTGCCCTTTTTGCGAAGCGCGTCGTTTCGCGCTCTGGATCGATCAATGCCATTCCGATGGCACCGCCGATCATCATGACAACCCCGCAAACGATAAACCCGGTGTAGAAACCGTCCAGCGGCGTCGAAGCGGTTTCGATGACGCTGCCCATGACATACGGCGCCAGCAGTCCGGCCGAGGCGCCCACCGCAGTCCCGATTGCCAGCAGCGCACCCCGCTGCGACGATGGGGTAATTTCGCCGACCACCGCATTGCTGACGACGTAAATCACGGAGGGCAGCGCCACACCCAATGTCGTCAGCACGATCTTCACAGGGATCCCTGGCAAATATGGCATGATCGTCAGCGCGGCACCGCCGAGTGCGACACTGACCCCTCCCATGATGCCACGTGCGAGCCGGCTCGATGTTCCCAGCGAAAGCAGCCGCTGGGAGTACCAGCCGGCGGCAAGCATCGCGACTGCGCTACTGACGGCAGGCAACGCACCCAACAACCCAATCGAGCTTTGCGCAAGGCCAAGCCCTTTGATCAGAAACGCACCTTGCCACGAAAGTGCCAGCGATAGGGCCCAGTTGGCACCGAAGGCCGCGGACCAGCATCCCAGAACTGTGGGGTTCAGGAGCAACTGACCGTAGCTAACCCCCGCAGGGGCGGATGGGCCATCCTGCACTGCCACTGTCGCCGGCGAACCTTCGCGGCCGAAAGCGAGCCACAATGCGCACCACGCGAGGCCAACGATGCCCAGGACCCCGAAGGCCCAATGCCATGAATAACGCACGATAACCCAGTTGAGCAGCGGCAGGGCCACCATAACGCCAATCGCCCCGCCTTGAACGATGATTGCGGTCGGGAAAGTGCGCAGCTCGTTGGGGAACCATTTGTAGGTCGAATGCAGCGCCACCGGCGTCGCTGGTCCCTCGCCGGCGCCGAGTGCGATCCGGCAGGCAACGAGCGTTCCGAACGCAATCGTACCTACCATAGGAAACTGGGTCAGCGCCCATATCAGGCCCATCGCCAGCAACACCCAGCGTGTTTGAACCTTGTTAACCAGGAAACCTGTCGCAATGGCCGAAACTGCGAACAACAGATAGAAGCTCGAAGCGACCAACCCGAATTGACGTGGACCGAGCTTCAACTCTCTCATAATCGGCACTGCGGCGATGCCAAGCACCGCCTTGTCCGCGAAATTGATAACGGTGAACAGGAAAAGCAGGGCGACAACAATCCACGCCACTTTACGCCGATCAGCGCGCATGCCGGTTGCTCCCCAGCTCTTTGTATGATAGAGACTACATAGATAGGAGTCACTATCACATCGATCACGATGGAGTTACCGTTTGCACCGATGACCGAGCCGCCCACGACTTTCGCGCCCTTTCAATGCCCGATCGCTCGAACACTTGATGTAGTCGGCGACCGCTGGACGATCCTGATCCTGCGTGACCTAGTCGTCGACGGGCCGCGTAAGTTTCAGGATTTTGAGCGCTCCTTGCGCGGAATCAGCCCCAACACATTGTCGACGAGACTGAAGCGCCTCGAGGAGGAGGGAATCATTGAGCGCCGTTTTTACGAGCAGCATCCGCCACGGGCTGAGTACCTGCTCACCGATAAAGGAAGCGATTTTCGTCCGGTACTTCGCGCCTTGCTTGAATGGGGCCAGCGTCACACGAAGTATCAGGCGGCGAAAATCTAGTGGTCGAGCTCGCAGCCGATCGTGCGCCCGTCCCCGTTAGACCGGTCAAACGATACCTCAGGGGCACAGGCCGAAGTTCCTGCCGATGAGATCGAATGGCTGCCGAGGGTGGTGAGCCGTCGTCGCGCCGCCTGGGCGCCCTTGCCGTTTCTCGCTTTCTTTGCGAAGTCAAACGGGCCTGAAGACCCAGCAAAGTTAGGCCGAAAAGACAGAAAACCCAGTCAGCGTATTGTGGCGCAAATATGCTTGCGAACGGCGGCTCTAGCTTAGGTGTCAGGCACGTTTCCTTCTCGTTGAGATCAGTTCGCGGTAGGGACGGCCATTGCTGACCACCCACCGGGTCGTCGGGGGCGGTCACCCGCCCCCGACGACCACAGAACGTAGCGCGCGGAGCTACCGCACTACACCCCTCGAGCGTCGCTTCACAGTACCGCGAGAGCCTGCATCGCCCGGTAGGGCAGCCGCAGCTTTGGTCGCAGTAGAAGGATCTCTTCGGCGCCCTAATCCTTGTTCTTGCAATGGTTTCAGTGGGTGAAGCGTGGCCGCCGTTCTCCGCGGCTGAGAAGAGCGGAAAGCTGTCATCGGATATGTCGGCTGGTGTAACACGCTGACGACTGGTGAAAGAAAAGCAACGGCGCAACTCGCGCGTGTTTGGAGGTAACGTGAAGACATGGGCGCGATGTACAACAGCTCATCGCTGAGATGCATCAACAGGAGCGCCGGCTTGGCGGACCAAACCGGCGCGAGGTTCCATCGCTCAACTATCGACTGTGCGGTTAGTGTCATCTGTGGTGTCGAATGGGTCGCTCATGACTCTACCAGTCTGCCTTGCAAAATCCCCCTCTGTGATTAGCCCAGTGCACGAAATGCCTACCCCATGGGCAGGCCTCGTGTGGGGCAGCCGCGGTCGCGGGGCCGTACCATGGACGACAGCCATGTCCGTCACGAAAATAGCCATTACCACACGCCTCTTCGACCATCACGATCGGCGCCTGGCTTGCGGGATTACCAAGTGCGTTGTTCGTTGTCGCGGCCGTCGTTTCCGTCAGACCACCCCCGCTCAGCAGCGGGAACATTACCAACGTAGAAGTGAAAAACTTTATCATGGTATTTCATCCATCGGTTTTGACCGGAGCCTACCCCCGGTCACGTCTCCGATCTTGAGTGGTGGTGACACGATCCCGGTGTGACTGGAGTCACACCAGCGCGAAATTCTTCTCACGATAGCCGGTATTCCACTCGTCATCGCTCTCGGAGATTGGGGCCTTCAGTTACCGAAGCCACGTCACTCCATGGACCGCAATGGTGCGCCCGCGTCGCACGGCGAGCACGGCTGCAGCTGAAACATCTCGTGAAGATGCACGAGGACTTGAAATCCAAAGGGATAGTCGGAAGCCGAACACACAATGTGCGCCTTGAAGTTTTTTCCGGTGTTAGGATTGACTCCTCTTTCCACGATCACGCCCGACCTGTCGTTTCCCGCATGACACGAGCGATCGTCAATGACGCCGGATGACCGCCTGCCCCGTTCCGGTCTGGCAAATACCGTAGGTCGCCTTTGCACGCAGCTTGGCAGACAATCTGACACCGGTACTGTGGGAGGTCGTGCCATGGTTACGCAAACTTGAGACTGTCGTACCTACCGTCATCATCCCTGGTATAATTTCCGGGTTCCGGCCCGGACTACATGGACCTGGTCTCCGGCGTTAACGCCTGCAATTTGTTACGGTGTGCGCTACGTCTCTCCAATATGGTCTCGGTAGCAAGCAGATATCGCAGCCGATCGGTCGTGACCTCGTTGCCCATCGCGGTCCTGACCGTTTTTTTGGCTTGGGCTCGATTGTCGCTTTGGCGATTGCACGGTTGGCCGGTGCTATGCCGCTATTGGCGAAAATCGCCGTGATGCAGCCGGCCATACCCGAATCGGCATCGGCGCAAATGCCCAACCCCTTCGTCGCCATCGGATCCCTATGTGACCGGAATCACACCCGCGCCAAATTCTTGATTTCCGTTGCAGGCGTCGTTCGGACTGGCCGAACGACGCAACTCGGTGCCACTATTCAAGTCCAGCTCCCTGGCGTGGCACTGGATCGACCAGCGAAGAACCGCTTCGGTTCGAGGGCGGCGGGCACAGTTCCGCACGCCTGGCCGGTGCAGCGTGACAAACGCGCTGGGAATTCTGTTTGTCGTCGCGTAGTGCAGGATGGATGTTCGCCTGTCTGCCTTTGTGTCAGGGTGCGCCGACTGCGGACCTCCGCTCGACACGGGGCCGTGCTGAAACCCCCGTTCAGCAATTCTGTTTCTTCCGGGAACGCACTAACCTCGGCGCAGCACGATCAGGCCGGCCGCCGGTAGTATGATATTGAGCGCCCCATTGTTGCCAATGAGCGTTGCACCCGCATTGCCAATGTTCGAGCCACCATAAGCTACGGCATCGCTGTTGAAGATCTCCGTCCAGCCGAAATCGCCGATGCGATCACTGTGGATCCAGTAGCCAAATCCAAACGCCGCGTTGCTGAGATTGCCGGCGACAAGTACTTCTTCTTCACTGCTCCACCGGTGGAAGGCTATGACCCGATTGGCGTTGTCGGACACGGCGACTTGTATCAAGCGCGAGCGGATTGCCGTGTTCCCTTCGCTCAGCCGAATCAGGTCTTGGTAGTAGCGGAACAGGCCCGCTCCGATCCCCGCCGCAGCGCCCTGCAGATCCTGTCGGTTCTGCAGAAAGGTGTCGTAGGTGAAGGACTTCGATGCACCGATTTCCTCACCCATAAAGAACATGGGCGTGCCCGCAGAAAGGAGCGTCATACCAGCGGCGAATCGTGAGCGGGCCTCTGCCCATGTGCGGGTGTCGCCCACGAGCGGTGCGCCATTCACGGCGAGCCACATGGTCCTCGCGGAGCCGGTCCGGTTGCCGCAGTCGTCGTGGGACTCATGATAGACTATTTTGGCGCTTCCACTGGCGGCGAGCGCCCCGGCGAAATAGTCCATCTGGAGCGGCCGCGCGTCGCCAAAGCCGGCGTCCTTGATGAGTTGGGCATAGCCACCGCCGTCGTACTGGACGACGTGGTGCTGGAAGTCGCCGTACCAAGTGGCATCGAATCCCAACCCATCTCCCGTGACGCTCGGCTCCGTCATCGCCGCCCAGCCGGAATAATCTTCGGCCACAAAGAACAGTCCTGGTTTGATGAGGCGCAGTGTTCGCGTCCATTGCTTGAGAAATTTGGTGCCGAACGCGTTGGCCCGGCCGGCTGGCTGGCCATTGCCGTGCAGCACGGCGTATTGGTGGATCGAGCTCGTCTGGTCGAGCCGAAAACCGTCCACATGACAGGTTTCGACGAGCCATACGGCGCTGCTGATGAACAACTGCCGTACCATTTCCTGATCGTAAGCTGGGGCATATCCGGTCGAAAGATTGTCGATATAGCCACCATCCGCAGCCGGGTAGTCGCTCGGCTGCCCCTCGTACCAGAAATAGATGTTCTTGGTTGGATCGTTTGAGTCATACGCCCATTCCGCACGTTCGCTGTCTGGGTCGAAGTGGTTGTAGCAAACGTCAACAATTACCAGAATGCCATGCTGGTGACATGACTTGACAAATTGGCGAAACAAATCCGTGCCACCGGCCGCCTCGTCGATGGTGAAATAGTGTGAGGTACCGTAGCCCCAGTTGGCCGATCCCTCGAACTCCTCTATCGGCATGACCTCTACGGCGTTGACACCGAGCGCGACCAGGTACTCAACGAAGGCGAGCGCGTCGGCAAGTGTGCCGGGGAGCTGGCTGCCAGATCCCAGCGAACCGACATGCAGCTCATAGATCACAAGATCCTCGAGCGCCGTGGGCATGGGATGTGCGGGAGAGAACTCGTTCGCCCAGAAGGCGTTAACCGCAACCGCTTCACCGGACGAAAGGACAATTCGGGACGGGTCGCACACGACCGAGCAGCTTTGTGGCCCCTCGAGATCGGCCGGCGAACCGGTGTAGGGTTGGCCGCCAGGATCAACGTTCCCCGCACCAAGCTGCCTGTAGGACCAGAGGTCGGTCCGGTAGGCTGTGGTCTTGCTGTCGTCCTTTACGATGCGGAACATATACGGCCGACCGACCGTATCCGCAAAACTGTCGAGCCGTGCGTGCCAAATGCCTCCAGCTGCTCTCGCCATCGAGGTCGCCTGGACTGCACCCGTTCCATCGTCAGCAATGTAGCCGTGCGCTGGACCGGCGAACACGAGATCGACTGAGTGTGCATTTGGTGCCCACAACGAGAACCGGATTCCCGATGTGTTCGGCTCAGGTCGAACACCGAGCCGCCCGCATTGAGTGAGGTAGTAAGTCTCTGTCTGTGGGCCTGCGTTCGGGTCTCCCGCCGCTAGCGTGAAGCACCGCTCGCGTGACGAGGAGATCTCATCATCCACCTCAGCCGCAATTCCCCAGAGATTCCGGCCGAGCGACCCATCAAGCAGGACCCCCCAATGAAACACGGTGCCGACTGCACCGCCATCAAAGTCGACTTCGGCGTCAAAGGCACACCGACCGTCATCGTCGCTTGTGGGGCGCATCGGCGTCAGTGACCACTGGGTAGCGGTCCGTCCCTCGACGTCCCAGCTGCCGCACAGGCGTGCGTTTCGAAACGGGTGGGTCAGTAGCCCAGGACAGTACAGAAATCTGACTTGGATCGTGGGCATTTTGATGCACCTTTTACGGTCGGGGCATGGCGTCACCACGTGCCCACGTCGATGACACGCTGATTTCTAATCCCGCGAGTGATATTCGCCAAAGCAAGACGCACATCCCGTCCCAGGTAAGACCAAGTCTGTCCTAACTCGCCTGGTGTCGCAAATGCGGCGGCGTCCGATGCGAGGCCACTGCCGCGCCGTATCGAAGGTCCGCTTCCGGTATTACCGGACGGACCGAATTCTGACCGCTGCAGGTCGCGACCCGCCGGGCTGTACCGGGCGAAAAGCGGTCATCCGGCCACATGCGAAAAGCAAGAAATGTGCGGTAAAAGACCTCGAGCGGTACCGCCGGCGTCCATCGTATGTCCGGGTTTCCCGACGTCGGTTAGGACTGTCAACATCGACCACCCTTTTTCAGAACAGCGCTGACAGGTGGCAGGACCAGACCGTGGACGCACCGAGTGTGGTCCAGCGCCAAGATCCTGGTCAGCCCTCGATCCCTATCGGCCCAAAGGGAAGGCAACAGGTATGGGCGAGTTAAACGACGCGAGCTTTTGCTCGGGCGCTGCATATTCGACGCAGCATCTCCGATCAGGAGGAGTGATTGTCACTGCTGTGGTTCCTTATTGCCCAGAGGCATCGTCAGAGATCGTAAAGGCATAGAGTTTGTTACTCTCTCCGTCGTAAGGTAGTCCGAGCACCTTGGTATGATAGCCAGTCCCCCAATAAGCGATCCCATCGACGATGGCAGCACCAGACGCTACTGCACCCCCACTAGCAAATTTCCATTCGATGTCTCCGGTGGCTGCATTGAGAGCGTACATATTGGGGCCAGTTCCGGCCAATGAGCCCGCAAAGACCACGCCGTTTGCGACTGACAGCGCGCCAGTAACGAGTGCCTGCTGCGGATCGGCGGTTCGCCAGAGAACGTTCCCGCTGGCCGCATCGATGGCAGCCCAGAACCCACCCTTGGCTGTTGTTTCTCCTTGGTCGTGAGACTTAACAGTTACCGGAACATGGTCAAGGTTGCCTATAGACACATAGATCCGCTTGCCGTCAGCGGCGCACCCCCATTCCATGCCGCCCAACAAACTGCCCGGACCGACCTTCGTATGCCACACCACACTCCCTGTCTTGGGATCCAACGCCCAATAAATCCCGCTCTTCGCACCAGCCCCAAGCAGGGTCGTCGGCTGGCCGTTAATCGAAGTAGTGAAAAGGTTCGGACCAGCACCAAAATCGTAATCTGGGCCGTCGGCGTGATCGTAGTTCGTCGACATGTCGGCAGGAAGCGTGCGCGTCGCCCAGACAATGTTTCCCGATTTCAGGTTGAGCGCAACAAAACTGTCGATGTGATCGGCGGTGGCCGGCGGCGTGCAGTCGCTCCGTCCGGGAGCTCTGCAGACACCGCTCGGAACCGAGTAGTTATTCCCCGTGGTGACATAGACGAGCCCGAGGTCGCGGTCGACAACAGGCGTGCTACCCCAGACCGCACCTCCCGTGTAGCCGGGGGGCACCATGTACGTTTTCCAGAGAAGCTTGCCTGTCGTCGCGTCGAGGGCCACGACACTGCCACGGAAGGTAGGAGTTGATTTGAGCGCCTCGTCCCTGGAGGACACGCCAACGTACACAATTCCTTCGTCGACGACCGGTGAACTGGTGATGATAGCGGCCGGATCGGACGAGACCTTAGTACGCCACAGTGGTTGGCCGTTGTGGGCTCTAACGCCAAGGATAAAGGCGCCACTCGGGTTGTTAACAGTCTGTACTCCCTCGCCAATCACCAGCGTGCCGTTCCAATATGCTGGACTGGTGCGTGACACGTCGCTGCGTATGCCGCTGTATTCGCCGATGTTGGTCTTCCATTTCACGCGCCCGGTCGCCGCGTCGACAGCCCAAAGCTTCCCCCCAAAATCCGGGACGTACACGACGCCTCCGACCACCGTCGGCGTAGCGCTGACATTGCCGTTGGTGTCAAGCACCCAACGAGGCCGCAGCCCTGATATGTTGGCTGGCCCGAGCAGATGCTCGTGGGAAGCGCTACGGGTGTCGTGCGCATTCTCCCCAGCCATCGGCCAGGCCGCCATAGCTCCCTGCGCGGCTGCTGGAACCGACGTTAATATGCTTATCAAAGTCGCAGCCGCCGCTATCGGATTTCGCCACCGCGTCCGGCGAGAGAAGCCAGGGCGCCGCTTGCCGCCCCTTTGTTGTGCGTGGCACCGGTCCCCCAGGCACAATGCCCGATCCACTTTAGGGAGCGGCGCCTTCGCCGCTTTGTTTCTAACATGTCGCATGATGGTCCCCTTTTCGGTGCACGAGCAACGGGGGAGCTATCTCTACTAGGCGTGCGCAGCGTCGGCGAATATGTGTTTCACCCCGTCTACGGCTCGCAAGTCGGCGCTACCAGAACTGCGGATCGCTCTTTGTTATCATGGATGCCCTCAGTTGGCATTCGGTCTTGTCAGAGTCGACCTGGCCCACGAGGTGGCCACAACCTCGGGAAGCAATATCTCCTCTACCGGAGGAGGGTCTCCCGCAAGCGCAAAGCAACGTTCAACCCTCGGCCACCTTGGACCGACATGTGCACGATTCGTAACTTCCGCTCGCTGGGTCGCCGAATTGGTCCACGGGTCCAGAGCATTTCTCAATTCCCAACACGTAGATGCATCGGGCGACCGGCAGGCGAACGAGAATAGGCCCGCACGTTCACCCTGTCACTGCCCGATAGTTCAGACTCGGGCGCCTGACGGCCCGCGTTCTGTGGGCTGACGCTCCGGCGTTCCCGGCCGCCGCCTCTTCGAGACCGCCGCGCCGGTTGGTGGTTTGCCGTCCGAGCGCCCGCCGCGGTCGGCGGTGTTGGAATCGGATTGGCCGAACCCGGCGGTCAAAACGATCGGCGGCTAACCTCTCTCAGGGCCGCGGGCGAAGCACGTAACCGTTCGCCACCCTCCCACGAAAGGCTAGGCAGTGCCCGTCGCAAAGCGGATTCAGCCAGGCCTCGGAAGACGACAAAGGAGGGTGGCGATCCATGGTGGGTTCCGCGTCGCCCCGTTCGCAAGCCGGCCCGGCTCGCTCAGTTGGCGCCGGGGGTGGGCATCCGCTGAGCTGTCCTGGATCGTCGTCCTTCTGCCCACGCGGATCCTTGCATCTGGGCGGAATGACTGGCGTGGGCGCACCGCGTCGCCGCACCGCATCCTGACTGACTCCCACTTCCGGGACGGCGCGATTGCCCGGCTCATCACTGGGGTATCCAGACTGTGCGAAAATCTCGTACCCTAACGGCAACGAGTAACTTCGTTAGTTGTTAGCAAGTCCACCTGAAATCGGGAGCTTCCGCGGTACTTAAAACAGCGCAACAACACCCGTCCGCTAGACGAACGTCCTGCCGCTGGCCTCTGCCAATCTGTAACCACGTACGCGGCCCCCCCGGGGTGCCTCAGGGAGGCACCCACGTCCACATCACGCCGTCGCTACTGACGTCAGTCGGCCTTCACTTCCACCTTCTTCGGCTCAACCTTGGCTTCCGGCTTCTTCGGCAGCGTGATGGTCAGCACGCCCTTGGCAAAGCTCGCAGCGATCTTGTTCGCGTCGATACCTTCCGGCAGTGAGAAACCGCGCTCGAACGAACCATACGCCCGCTCGGACACGTAGTAATTTCTATCCTTCTGCTCCTTCTCCTGCTTCTTCTCGCCCTTGAGCGTCAGCATACTGTCGGTCACCGAGACCTCGATGTCCTTCTCGCTCATCCCCGGCAGCTCGGCCGTCAGCTTGTAGGCGTCCTTGTCCTCGGTCACATCCATGGCCGGTGCCGGCATGCTGAGCGAGCTTTCGAACCGGAACGCGGGTGGCCCGTCGAACAAGCGGCTGAATGACGGCATGCCGAGGCCACTCGCGAAGCGGTCGAACAAGTGGTCCATCTCGGTGCGCAACGAGCGCCATACGTCAGGTACGGCGGGCGCCGGTGGCGTGGCTTTTTTCACTTCCACAGGTGTGGTTGCCATGATTCCTCTCCATGGTTAGGGACGGATAGGCGCCATGATCGGCCAAATCAGCCTGCAGCCAAGGAATTGGTCTGGCATTGATCCAGGTCAAGAGGATTTTTTCCGCCTGGCGCCCGGGAATTACACCGGCTCGGTGTCCAGAGCGTAACCCGCGGTCCGCACCGTCCGCACCACGTCCAGTTCTCCGTCGGCATTGATCGACTTGCGCAGGCGGCGTATGTGCACGTCGACGGTGCGCGGCTCGACATGGATGTCCGGTCCCCAGACTGCGTCCAGCATTTCCTCGCGGGAGAACACGCGTCGCGGGTGCTGCATCAAGAACTCCAGCAGGCGGAATTCCGTCGGTCCGAGGTGCACGCGGCGGCCGTTGCGGGTCACGCGGTGTGCCGCGAGGTCCATGGCGATGTCATAAAAGGCGAGCTGCCCCTTCGCGGCCACCGAGCCAGAGCGGCGCAAGAGTGCGCGCATCCGCGCCAGGAGCGAGTCGAGATTGAACGGCTTGGTGACATAATCGTCGGCACCCGTGTTCAGTGCGCGTACTGCGTCCTGGTCCTCGGTACGCGCAGTCAACATGATCACCGGCAGTTCGCGAGTCGCCGGGCAGCGGCGGATCTGTCGGCAGACTTCGATGCCGGACACCACCGGCAACATCCAGTCCAGCAGTACCAGGTCGGGCTGTGTCTCGGCGATGCGGGTCAGCGCTTCCTGGCCGTCGGCCGCTTCCTCCACGCGGAAGCCCTGCTTTTCTAGGTTATAGCGCAGCATCGTCACCAGCGACGCCTCGTCCTCTACCACCAGCACCATCGGCTTGGTCGAGCCGGACATACCGTCGGGCATGTGTTTTCCCCTGACTTCTGACATCATTCCTTCATCCGCACGACAGCGTACGCGGCGCTGTTGCCCTTTGGGCGCGTGTCTGGCAGCACCTCTCCGGTC
>JASHVB010000265.1 GCA_030039695.1 Acetobacteraceae bacterium | reverse complement strand
TCGAGGAGGCGACTTATCTGTCGGTCTATCTGGAGCGGGCGGCACGGATACAGGTTCGCGCGCAAACGTTCGGCGAGCTCAAGCCCGTGCGCGCCGATCTGGCGCGGGAGGCGCACGACTACTTGCTCCAGCCACATATTGTAAAAGGCACCTTCGATTACTGGTGCCGCCAGGCCGACCGGCTGTAAAGCCAGTCGCGGGCTCGCTCCCCGCTACCGAGAGAAAGGACCCCAGCCGTGACGAGCGCTGCCTTTCAATACTTCCGAAGATTGTTCAATCGTTATCGCTTAGATCGACGGGACTCGCCGACGATCCACGCGGGTCGCGGATCGCCGATCCCGCCATCCGGCCCGATCGAGAGCCATTTGGCGACTGGTTTGGAGTGAAAACGAACTAGTTTTATACGGATCATTCTGTGCCAATAGAAGAGCAGGGGACACCTAGGATCTCGGCACAACTGGCTTCGATGTAGAGGGCTCGATTGCTCGGCGAGCCGGAAGGCAAGGCGGGCAGTGACTTGGTGAAGTGCCGAGCCACGCGAATGCCGCGTGACTGAGGCGGTCTACAAACAACCTCTTCTCAAGCCAGGAAACCATGTGTTGAAGATCGGTTAACTCGCTGTCGCGAACCCTGCGCCTGTTGGCCGCCGACCAAGTCCGGTGCTGGAAGGGTGATGGTACGCATCGACGACAGAATAACTGTTGCTGCAGCGAATTGGACTCCGCTCGGCATTCGAGAGATCGAAACCGATTTCATTTTTTGGAAGAGCAGGTTGCATCAAAAGCATGTTTCATTCTCTTCCAAGGGCTGAACATCCGAACAGGACACGACGCAGGAGTGACAGACATGGCAACGAAACCAGTCGCATTCTTTCAAGATTGCGTTTTTCACTCACGCACGAATGGTTATCTCCGGGTTAGCAACAGCCATCCTATCGGTCATGTTCCAGACCGCCTAACCGAGCGGCTTGAGCATTGGGCCGCAACCGCGCCCGATCGCAGGTTCCTCGCGCGGCGGACTGACGCTGGATGGCGGGACGTCACCTATGCGGACGCGTTCGACGCCGCCCGTCGAATCGGCCAGGCGTTGCTTGATCGGGGTTTCGACAACGGCCGGCCGGTTCTGATCCTGTCTGGAAACGGCATCGAGCACGCCTTGTTGTCGCTTGCGTGCCTTCACGTCGGCATCCCGGTCGTTCCTCTGTCAACAGCCTACTCGCTGCTGTCGTCCGATCACGCGCGGCTGCGAGATATCGCCGCATTGGTAGAGCCGGCTCTAATCTTTGCGGAGGATGGACTGCGATATGAGGGGGCAATTCGCGCTTGCCTGACGCCCGATACGGAAGTCGTGGTGGTGCAACGCGAGCCCGGTCGGGCTGCAACGCCTTTTTCTGAATTGCTTGCGACGACGCCTCGCCACGATGTCGAGATCGCAGCGGCCGCCGTCCGGCCCGAGACTGTCGCTAAGCTATTCTTCACGTCGGGTTCCACGGGCTTCCCGAAGGGGGTCATAACCACGCATCGTATGGTATGCGGCACGCTGCAAGCACTGCTAACGTGCTATCCGGTGCTCACCGAGGAACACCCTGTGCTCGTCGACTGGATGCCTTGGAATCATGTGTTTGGAGGGACAGTCAATTTCGGTCTCTCGCTGTATAACGGCGGAACATTTTACATTGACGACGGCAAACCGCTGCCAGGACTGATCGAGACAACGATTCGCTGTTTGCGCGAGGTCGGTCCGGTCATATACTCCACCGTGCCTAAGGCTTTTGAGGAACTCATCCCTTGGCTGCGTAAGGATGCCGAACTGCGGAATCGCTTCTTCAGCCGTGTCCGGATTTTCCAGTATTCCGGGGCAAGCATTCCTCAGCATGTTTGTGACGCATTCGATGAACTCGCGCAGCAGGCCGTCGGGACGCAGATTCCCTGGGTGGGCATATATGGGTCAACTGAAGCTGGCCCGATGCTGGCCGATCAGCACGTTCATGGCACTTCTGCGGGTCGCGTCGGCCTGCCGGTCCCGGGCGTAGCACTGAAACTCGTGCGGGTGGACGGCAAGCTGGAGGCTCGCGTTAAAAGCCCGTATGTGATGCCCGGTTATTGGAAACGGGCGGATCTCACCTCGACGGCTTTCGATGAAGAGGGCTTTTTTTGCACGGGCGACGCTTTGGACTGGGTCGATGAGCATGATCCAACACAGGGACTACGCTATGCGGGGCGGATTGCGGAGGACTTCAAGCTGGTGACCGGAGTTTGGGTGAGGGGCGGGGTCCTACGGAGTCATTTGCTCAAGTATCTGGCACCTGAAGTTCGGGACATTGTCATTGTTGGCGAAAATCGCTCCTACGTTGCTGTTCTTGCCGTTCCATCGACGCCTGCAATCGCCGAAAGCGAAACTGCGCGAGCACGTTTGCGCGGCAAACTGACTGAACTAGCGAAGCAGGCAACGGGAAGTTCGCAACGGGTTCTACGGCTGTCGTTCCTTACCAGACCGCTTTCCATCGACGCGGGCGAGCTTACCGAAAAAGGCTCGCTCAGCCAGCGTGGGATCGTGCAACGGCACGCCGACCTGATTGAGGCGCTCTACGCGGACAAGCCGGCCCGGAACATCCTCTGTGCGGACCTGGACGGCCTGGCGTCGGCAGTGACCAACATTTGAGGCGTGCCATCAGGCCATGTCATTCGGAAGCTTGCTGCGATGTAAGTCTTGTCTGCCGATTGACAATCAGAAGCAATCATCAGGTGATCCCATGGCGGCGTCCCCGGCGGCATTTCTATCGGTGACCTACAGATCTGTGTTGCAAGATGCCTTATGTTAAGTAACGGGTATTTCTACCTAATGCTTCTCCGATCACCCAATGCAAGATGCTTTTGGGGCCGGGTCTTCCTTGTCTCCGCGGCTATATGCCTTCGTCGTTCCCACAATGCTAACTCCTGAGGGATGCAAGTAGGCCCAGCGAGCGCCCGACTTGCTACAAAGCATGAAGTTGCACTCGCTGATGAATTCGGGTCGTTTTGGGATTTCGATGCGGACGTGGCAACAGAGGCAGGAGAGCGTCAACAAGCCCAAGTCATATCGGCAGAGCCGCTCGCCCGCTAGCGGCCGTCGGGTTTCCCGCCACTCATCGTCGCTTCCAACTCGGTCGCGTCAGGTACCAAGCGTCAGATTTTCACAACTAGCGGCGGACCCCCGCGCCCCCTCCATAGCGACACCATGGTGTCCGCTGGTGTCCGCTGGTGTCCGCCTACGACGACGAGCCCTTCTCGCTCATTGCTGATTTGGCAGGCGGTCACGGAGGTCGCCGGCAGAGCCACACCAACGTCGCCGATCCACAATCTCTGTGGATAACCGTGTGGACTGCTACTGCCTCAAACGTGCAAACCCAAAGCCCCAAGCGGAACCTTTACGGGTTGCACAAGATTGCAGCAGATGGAAGATTTGCGTCATATCACCTTGGGGATGACTAGCCCGCACCGGCAATCATGCGTGCAGCGCCCCCGTTTGGCCCAGGTCGGGAAGCGGCGACTGCTCATGAGGCACCCCCATACGGATACGGCCCCCGTGCTGAGGTGGTAGGCGAGAAAGCTGCTGCGCGCGCCCAGGAAATGCTAGATGAGACCGTAGGTGGTGCAGCGGCCAGCGCGAGGTGGCCCGTTCACCGAAGGTTGGCATGACCGGGGCGGAGATGGCTCCATTTACTCGCACCTCCGAGCACCAGGAGATGCGGCGTGCCGAGCGCCTGGCGCAGTCGACCACAGTTCCGGTCGCCAGCCCGACTTCGGTGACACCGAAGAGGTGATCCGGGACGGGGAGGGGTGCCCCTGGACATTTTCTCGAGCCAGAAAGTAGACGTTGGGTCGATCATGTCCGATCTCCAGAAGCGTACGGGTTTCTTGTGGGGTCTCCTGGTGGCGCTGGCGACCTTCATTGGGGGAGCCGCCGCTCCGCGGCCTGCAACCGCCTGCCCGATACCTGACGACGTCGTGGTGACGCAGTCGGCCTGGGTGGGTCAGGACAGCCATCCCTTCGAGGTCGTCGCCGCTTCTCTCAGCACCGTCCAGAACGATGACTGGTCCCGTCTCGTCGTCTTAGATGCCAGGTGCCGCGTGGTGCTGAACGAGAAAGTGGACGGCCTCGAGTCCAGGTTCGAGCTGGACAGGCTGGGCCGGACACCGATCCTCCAGTTTGTGACGATGGAGCCGGCCGGCGACGGGACGAACTACGTTCACCGGCTCTACGCGTTGCGCCGCGACGGTATCGAGGGTCCCATTCGCACGATCGAGAACACCGGCAAGGATGGCTTCTATCTCGGTCGATTGAGATCAGGTCCTGGCGAGGGAGTTGTGGTGTGGACGGCCGACCAGGGCGCGGCCGCGGAAGCTGCGCCACACCCATACGTCGTCCGCCAATGGCGCTGGAACGGGAACAATCTGGTAGCCTTGAGACGATACGAGACGACCCGGACGTACTGGTCGTCGGATGAAGCCGTCCCGCGAGCTAATCTCGTCGCTGAGGCGATGAGCCTTCCCTATCGGGACCAGACCGGCACGAAGCGGTTCATGGATGTCGACCGCCTGCTTTACGTCCGAGGCATGCTGGCAACTGCGGGTCTTTTCTCAAGCAAACCCTGGTAACCGTGCGCCAGGGCATCGGCATCCACAATGGGTCGGCCGCCGCCGCTCTGGTCCTGGAACAACTTCGGGTCAGGTCTTGAGCCTAACGTGGCTGATCTTGGTCACTGCGTTCTGGCCAAAGCGTGCCAGCGGAATTCCACACCGCCTCAGGATCGTGCTATCGATCTGCTATCGAGAGGAACGACTGAGATGTCTTGGCTCCTGCTTCTCTCCTATTTCTTCGGGGGAATATTCCTCGCGAACGCGGTCCCGCATGTCGTCAGCGGCATGATGGGCAGGCCATTCCAGAGTCCGTTTGCCAGGCCACCCGGAGAAGGGCTTTCTTCGTCAACCGTCAACGTTCTCTGGGGCTTCTTCAATATCGTCATTGGCTACGTGCTCGTCTTCCGTGTAGGTGATTTTGAATTGAGGGAAACGGTCGACATCATCGCGTTGGGTGCCGGTGCATTTCTGATCGCGCTGTTTTCCGCGCGGCATTTCGGTCGCTTCAATGGCGGCAATGCGCCGTAAGCGCGCTAAAAAGATCGGCTCGACCACTTGGTCTGGAAAATCTACGCCTCCGCGCTGTTCGACGCGGTGCTGGTACGGCTCGAGGCGACGACCGTCCAATGTCACCCTGTCGAACCTGGCGGCTGATCTGAACTCCGGTCCTCCCCCGATCCAGTAGGCTCTTCGCTTCCCAGGAGTTTTGCGTTCGATAAAAGCGCTCTGCGCGGGCGCTGATCGTAAGCGAG
>JASHVB010000264.1 GCA_030039695.1 Acetobacteraceae bacterium | reverse complement strand
AAGCTGCTCAGCATGCATATTCGTGTCGGACCATGACAACTTCTTCGACAGCTATCGCGCGCGCCGATTGCAACCTGGTTGGACTAAACAAGGATATAACCCGCTCTCGTTGCGTGAGTTGTACCGTCGCTCCGCAGTTATGCTGGGCACCCTCCGCAAACATACCGATTTGCCCTTACACGCAGTCGGCAAATTCGCGAACGATTAGACATCAGGAAGGCGACCGACATGTCTGGACTTATTGTGCAGAGAGCCGACCAACCTGGCGGCCCTGGAACCATCAACGACAGGGTTCAAGACCTTAGTCGTTCCTTAAGAATGTTGGCTGTCGTCGGGGCTTCGCTAAAGATCCGATCCAACAAGGTGGTCGACCAGAAAATCCGGGAACAGATTGATATCGGTTCTAAGCTAGCTCTTGGGACCGAAGTTGGCATGCTCGATGACCAACAAGTCTCGTCCTTCGTCACGACGATAGAAATGGCATTTGCGGAGGGAGGCGAGCTTCTTCGCAACGCGGACCGTAGTGCTAGTTGGAAAATCGAGGATGCCAACGTCTTACAGGCGCAAGGGCAAGCGTCTCGAAATGTATTCGCGCGGATTCTCGCGCTCTCTGAGACGCGTCCCCTCTTGCGTGACGCACTGACGGGGCATTTCCTCGATGTCGGCACGGGGGTGGGTGGAATCGCGCTTGAAGCCGCAGAGAGATGCCCCGACCTGAAAATAGACGGCATCGACATTTGGGAGCCTGCCCTGGCATTGGCCAGGCGCAACCTCTCGGCGAGCCTCTTCGTTGACCGCGTTAACCTTATACATCGTGACGTATCAGCACTTGAGCCCGGGCCGCGTTACACTCTAGCCTGGCTGCCGACGATGTTCATGAAGCGTGCGGTCCTCGAACTTGCGCTGGACCGGATCGTGGCTGCATCCCGACACGGATCATACCTTGTCGCGGCCCTTTACACCAGTCCGCGAGATCACTTTTTAGCGGTGATGTCGACTCTCCGTACGTTGCGAAGCGGGGGCGACGTCATGGAGACGCCGGAACTTGAAAACATGCTGCGATCTCGTGGCTACGTCGACGTCGAGTCCAACACCGCGTCGCTAGCGACATTCGTGCTGGGCAGGCTGCAGTAGGTACACTTACGATCAAGAAAAAGCAGCCACAATGAACAAGTCGCTTTCGGTCAAAGTCATCCTCGTGCGTGTGCCGAGGGTTGATCTGGGCGCCAGTGTCGTCGCGGCGATCGCGAATACGATCGCCTACTACGGGGCCCGGCACCGGGTGTGCTCATTGCCAATGGTGATGTCAACGCACAGACAGGCGCTGCCGAGATTACGCAAGGGCGGGCAGAGCAGACTTCCTTGGATAACCACTTCATTCCCGGTCCAGTCCTGGTTCCCCGGATTGCGGGGAACTCGCGGCGTGCCACAGCAGACGGAGCGACCTACTATCAGTGTGGACGCAAAGATTATCTGGACTCACCTGCCTACTCGCACCCGATGGGGCCATTCCCAATGAAGGGATCTGATCCAGGCATCGTTGTCACGGGCTACCTTAAGATAGCAGCTGAGCACCGCGACGCGTCTTTCAAGATGCTCACGCCGCATCTGCAGCGCAGGCGAAAAAAGGAAGGGTGCATTACCTGCGCGTTTCCGGCGGATATATTAGACCCCGGCCTAATAGGACTACGCGAAGTATGGCGTGACCTGAAGTCGCTCGAAGTGCATCTTGCCGACGCTGAGTTTCAGGGGTTGCATGAAGAAATCGTCAGGTTCCGCATTGCTGAACGGAATTTACAATGCTACGAAGTTTCCTCAACGACCAAGACTTGGAATGGAATAGCCCGCAACGGGCAGGGTTACCGAAGACTCCAGAGTCGGCTGAAGCCGACGATCGTTTCTGCTGACCTGAGTGAAATTCATAGCCGACTGAATGACGATGCCTTTGCCCGATAGCAAGCCTCGTCGAGCCAGAGCGCCGCAAGGCCCTGGCGTACCCGCGAAGGACAGAACGATGAATCGTTTGACGAAGGTGGAAAACGGCGCAGGCGTGCATCATGACATCGCCGGCGTTCAATGGACTTGGAAGATAAGAAGTTCGCAGACAGATGGATGCTTCTGCTTCTTCGAGATGACCGTAGAACCAGGTCAGCGCGTGCCATTACACGTACATAGTTACCCGGAAGCGTTCTATGTTCTTGAAGGCGAACTTGAGTTTCATACGGGCCACGAGAAAGGCGAGGTGCTCGGCTGCGTGGCGGGGGACGTCGTTCTGGCCCGCCCTGAAGTCCAGCATGCCCTTTTCAACGGGAGCCAGAGCAAAGCACGACTCTTAAGCATATCCTCGGCCGCGCACGAATCGTTTTTTGATGCAATCGTCTCGGCGGACCGCGATAGGCCGTTCGCTTCAATGCCAGCGGACGAGATTTTTGCCCGCGTTGCCGCAATCGGCGCGCGGACCGATACTCGATTCGTGCTCGGCTCATAACGCATAAACTTCGGTCTGGGCGTCTATGCTAGTTGGCGGACTCGCACGTTCAATCGGGTTCGACAAAATGCAGCGTTCTTACAGAGAGGCTAATGAGCCTGTTCTGGTCCGCGGCACCTCGGTCTTCCGTCAGCAGGAAGATAACGCGGCGCTTTGATCGGCCTGCCACCCGCCGTGACGTCCACTCAGTTCAAAGAATACATCTATAGGAGTTAGTTGAATGACTGAGTCTCCCGAAATTGCTCCTTTGCCCGAGGCCGGCGATGAAGTCCGAGCTTATTTTCTCGAGTGGTTAGAGACTTTTTCAGGCTATGTTCGCGCGGTGGATTATGCATCCGCGCGACCCTTGTTCCATCCGAGCATCCTGGCGTTCGGCACCCATCAGGACGTTCTATTTAGCCTGGATGCATGGATTAAAACGCAATGGGACAATGTCTGGCCTAAGACAGATGATTTCCGCTTTAACCTTCCGGCGACACATGTGCTGGTTGCAAAGGACATGAGCATGTCGATGGTGGTCGCGCCATGGACCAGCACCGGCTTCCACCCAGACGGCTCACCATTTAACCGGCCCGGCCGCGCGACCCTGATATTTAATAAATATGAGGATCGGTGGCTAGTCGTCCATTCGCACATGTCGCTCAATCGCGGCGTGCCGCAAGCCAGTCACGGGAACCGACCTATGAAAACCGCTTAGCCAGATGCTGAATGGCGGAGGTATGGTAGCCCATCGAGGCAGGCTTCAGGGCCGGCGGATTCAAGGCCGCCGTTCCTGAGGTCCTCAACAGGATCCTTCTTCTTCGTGTTATCGCAACGTTGCGATAATACCAAAAAGAAAGAGCTGGTCGGG
>JASHVB010000263.1 GCA_030039695.1 Acetobacteraceae bacterium | reverse complement strand
GATTCTTTTCAGCATCCGGTCCGGGCCGGCTGGATTCGAAATGAGCGGTCAATGCGAATCGGACTGAGGTCGGCGCCTAGCGTTTTGTCTAATGCTCGTTCACCCGATTACCCTGGGTGTGGGGACTGGCGGCGTTGACCGCCTCCGACCCGCTTCCTACCTTTCCCGGCCGGAGTTTACGCTATGGACAGGCCCGTCACACCGCCCCCTAACCCAGCCCGTGTCGGCGGCCTCCTGGGCGGGTCCGGCCTCGCGCTGCCGCCTGGTCTGGACGCCCGCTCCGCTGCCGTCTTGCGGGAGATCGTCGAGCAATACGTTGAAACTGGCGAGCCGGTCGGCAGTCGTACGCTGTCGCGCCGCCTGCCGATGAACCTGTCGCCGGCTACCATTCGTAACGTTATGGCCGATCTGACGGAAGCCGGCCTGCTGTTCGCGCCCCACACCTCCGCAGGCCGGCTGCCCACCGATCGGGGCCTGCGCCTGTTCGTCGACGGGCTGCTGCAATTCGGCGAGCTGGCCGAGGATGACCGCGAGACAATCGCCGCCGCCCTTGCCGCCTCCGGCCGCAGCCTCGAGGACACGCTGGCCGAGGCCAGCGCCATGCTGTCGGGCCTCTCCGCCGCCGCCGGGCTGGTCCTTGCACCAAAGTCGGAAGGTGCCATTCGGCACATCGAGTTCGTCCCCCTCGGTCCGGGTCGCGCCCTGGTGATCCTGGTCAATGCTGACGGGCACGTGGAGAACAGAGTGATCGAGACGCCGCCCGGAATGCCGCCCTCGGCGCTGCAGCAGGCGGGCAATTACCTGAACGCGCGCCTGTCCGGCCGTCCGCTCGCCGAGTTGCGCCTGCTGGTCGCCGAGGAAATGGCAGCCAATCGCACCGAGCTAGACATCCTCTCCGCCCAGGTCGTGGAAGCCGGGCTCGCCACCTGGTCCGGCGACATTCGTGGCGGCAACCTGATCATCCGCGGGCAGGGCCGACTGCTGTCCGACGTAACGCAGATCGAGCGCCTTGCCGCCATCCAGGCCCTGTTCGATCGCCTCGAGGCGCAGGAGACAATGCTGCGCCTGCTGGAGCTGGCCGAGCACTCGGAAGGCGTGCGCATCTTCATCGGCGCAGAGAGTGGCTTGTTCGGCAATGCCGGCCTGTCGATGGTTGTCGCGCCTGCCCGCAGCGATGTTGGCCGCATCGTCGGCGCGATCGGCGTAATCGGCCCGACGCGGATCAATTATGGGCGGATCATCCCGGTGGTGGACTACACCGCGCGGGTGATCGGGCGACTGCTCGGGTAGCGCCTGCGTTGCAGACCTTGGTGCGAGGGACTGGTTCTATCAACCGGTTGGATGGCACGCCCGCATCCACGACGATCGGCGCCGTCGAGGCCGAGACCCGTGTCTCTGCGCGGAGCCGCGCGGCGTGCGGCCGAATGCCACGCGCTGACTTTCGGCGATGAGGTCCCTTCGATTGGCCACCGGCGCGGCGCGGTGGCCCGACGCTCGCCACCACGGATGCGGCACTACGCCGCACAGCAACACGCCGCGGCCGGAGGCTCGCGCCGAGCGCCCGTACTCAGCGTAGCGCGGCTCTGACGGACGCGCGCAACGTCGGCAGCACTTCCGCTTCAAACCAGGGATTCTTGCGTTCCCACGCCGTGGTGCGCCAGGACGGGTGCGGGAGCGGGAAATAGCGCGGCAGACCGTCGCGGAAGGCGCGCACATGGTCCGTCATCGCGCCGCGCCCGAGCGAGTGTGTGAGCGCGTAGATGCCGACCAGCAGCGTCAGGCGGATGTTGGGCATCGCGCTGACGAGACGGTCGCGCCACAACGGCGCACATTCCGGGCGCGGCGGCGCATCGCCGCCGTTCGGCAAGCGCCCCGGGTAGCACAGACCCATCGGGACGATGGCGATGCGGGCTTCGTCATAGAACGTGTCGCGATCCATCTGCAGCCAGCGACGCAGCCGCTCGCCAGACGGGTCATTCCACGGGATGCCGGTCTCATGCACCTTCGTGCCCGGCGCCTGGCCAACGATCAGCAGCGTCGCCGTGGTCGAGACCCGGAAAACCGGGCGAGGACCGCGCGGCAGTTGTGCCTCGCAAACGCGGCAGGCGCGGGCCGACGCCGCAACAGCTGCGAGGGCGGCGACGTGTTGCGAGGCCGCGTCTCGTCGCTGGAGGGGATGCGGGGAGGAGGTGCGTAGCTGCGTAGTCCGCGGGGGTACATGCCCTTCCCCGCGTCCGCCTTCCTCAACGCAAGGGTGAGATTTGGCCGACTTGGTTCTCACTCTCGGTCGCGTCGCGTCCACAGCCATTATGTCACGGCTTATAGAGCAGTGACCCGAGTCCGTCGGCATCCGGGTCGGCAGGGTCCAGCGGATCGCGTGGCATGACACGGTGGCGCAGGGTCATGCGGGCGAGCGTCAGGCGCGACGAATCGTCGGTCCGGGCGGCTTCCCAGGCCATCGCGATCGCCGCAGTCAGATGATAGAGCGCCGACGCCACCTGTCTGGCCCGCGCGTCGTCCGCAGTTGCCGCAAGCGTCATAGCGCGGGCCACCAGTGCAGGCGCTTCCGGCAGCCCCGGGGCCTCCTCGAGCAACTCGTGCAGATGGCGCTTCAGCGCATCCAGCGACCCCTCACGCCGGCCCGCACGCAGGACGTCAAGCGCCACGATGTTGCTGGTGCCCTCCCAGATCGAGCCGAGATGCGCATCGCGCAGCAGGCGCGCGTCAGGCCATTCCTCAACGTAGCCGACCCCGCCGCGCACTTCCATGGCGTCGCCGGTGACCACGCGGGCGTCGCGGCAGGCGCGGAACTTGATCAGCGGCGTGAGGATCCGGAGCAGTGGATCGGCGTTGTTCTCGCCCCCGTCAGCGCGGCGGAGTACCTCGGCCGTCTGGAACATCATCGTGCGGGCTTGCTCGGCGCGAACCAGCAGCTTGGCGAGCTGGCGGCGCATCAGCGGCAACTCCACCAGGCGGCGGCCGAAGGCGGTACGGTGGTGGGCGACATACAGAGCCTCGGTGACCGCGCGACGCATCAGGCCGGCGGCGCGCACGCCGTTTGAGAGACGAGAGTTGTTGATCATGTCCGCCATCTGGCGGAAGCCAGCGGTCAGGTCCCCAACCGGATAGGCCGTTGCGCGCTCCAGCCGGATCTCGCCCGAGGCCATCGAGCGGGTGCCAAGCTTGTCCTTCAGCCGCACGATGTGGAAGGCGTTTGGGGTGCCGTCGGGCAGGACGCGCGGCAGCAGGAAAAGGCCGAGACCGCGCGTGCCGGCAGGTGCGCCGGCGGGGCGCGCCAGCACCATCGCCAGCGCCGCGTCAGGGTTGGAACAAAACCACTTGTCGCCCGTAAGGCGCCAGGTGCCATCCTGGTGCGGGTCGGCGCGCACCGTGGTGGCGCCAACATCGGAGCCGGCGCCTTGCTCGGTCATGAACATCGCGCCCTGAGCGAGCGTATCGAGGTCCTGGCTGGTCAGTACCGGCAGGTAGCGCGCGACGAGCGCTGGGTCACCGAATCTGGTCAGCGTGCGGGTCAGACTGTCGGTCATGCTGACCGGGCACATCAAGCCGAACTCGGCCTGGGAGAACAAGAAGACAAGCAGGTACTTAGCAATTGGCGGAAGTTTCGTGGGCCAGCCGAGCACGCCGGGGCGGTGCGACAACGCTGCGATGCCGTATTCGCCGAAGGCGAGGCGCTCCATTTCGACGAAGGCGGGGTGCTTCTCGATGGACTGGCGATCGGCGCCGGCACGGGTGCGGTGGTGGAGGATCGGAGGGTTTTTGTCAGCGATACCCGCGAGGGTGTCGAGACGGCCTCCGGCGAGGGCGCCGAGGCGGTCGAGATGAGGATGGAGGTGAGTTGCCAGGTCGTGTGGCAAGTAGAGCGAGATGAGGCGCGCGAGGGTGGGGTCGGCGCGGTAAAGGTTCAAGCCGGAGGAGTCGGGAACGGGGGTGTCTAATGACATGACAGGTGCATGCGCGATCCCGGCCCGCTAATCAAGATTTTGGTGGTGTCGGACGAGGAGACCGCGGCACGTTGTCCGCCATCGACGTTACGATGGCTCGCGCTAGGAACGCGAAGGCGCCGGAAAGTCAGCGAGGCCGGTCTCCGAGCGCGGGATCCGGCCAGGCCCGACGTCACGGAAACCCCGAAGATACCCGCTTTTGTTGAAACCTCGCCTGACCCATCACTGCCAACATCCCAACGGGGCGACTCCGTGCACCGTGGCCACACTCAGTCGAAATAAATAGGGCTAAGCATGCGTTCGAACGGTCAGGCGATTTGGCGATTTCAGATGCAACGGTCTGACGGCAAGCCCGGATTTTGGCTCAACTCCTAGCCTTCCTGCGACAGAGTGCCAGCCATCCTTGATAACTGCGCGTGATCGTGGTCTCACCAGACGTTGCTATGCGGTCCACGGCGAGACAAAGAAGGCGTTTGCTTCGATGCGCAACGGACGGAACCTGAAACCGGCGGATGTTGTCGCGCGGAACGCAGCCGTGCAGCGCCAAATGACAGCCATTCAACCTCGCGCTTGCACTGTGACTGCCAACCTATCCGCGTGTTTCGCGTGCCATCGCCTCTCGTCCGCGTACTACGTCGCTTCTCGCCAACCACACCCTGGCGCCTGCGTGAGGCAAAACCCGATGCCGAGCGGAGGTTCCCGTTCCCGCGCCGTCACTGGCACGGCCAGGACACCATGCGTGCTGGCCTGGTCCCAGTCGCCGCCGCGCATGGACGTCAACCACGGATGCCACTGATCGGGACTGATATGCGCGCGCCTTCATAGGGGGAGACAGCAACTCATACGTAAGGAATCACGGCGCGTCGCGCCCAAACGGCCTGCCCGAAACGACCAGTGGGAATCAGTATCGTCTGTAACAGAGCTTCCCGCACGCCTGCCGCCGCACCGGCGGATCGAACAACGCGCAAGCCCCGCCTCATTGCTCCTGCAATGCAGAACCCCATGCCATGGGGAGCAATCGCTCCTCGCGAAGGCAAATGCAAAGTCCATGGCCCATGGACCAGCGAGCAACATCCTTACCGCACCGCGGTCGCCGACACCGCGCTTAGGTTCACGATGCCTCGCGCCGTCACACTCGGCGCCAGCACATGGATCGGCTTCGACATGCCTAGCAGAATCGGCCCGATCGACATCCCGTCTGCCGCCGCTTTTAGCAGATTGAACGCGATGTTCGCCGCATCGAGCCCCGGCATGATGAGTAGATTCGCCGAGCCTTTCAGCCGCGCGTCCGGCACCGCGCGGTCACGAATCGTCTCCACCAGGGCCGCATCGGCATGCATCTCGCCGTCGATCTCCAGGCTGGGGTCACGCATGCGGATCAGCGGTAAAGCCCGGCGCATCTTGCGCGCGCTCTCATCGTCGCTTGCGCCGAAGCTGGAATGCGACAGCAGCGCAGCCTTCGGCGCGATGCCAAAGCCACGCACCGCCTCGGCCGCCAGCACCGTCATTTCGACAATTTGCTCCTCGGTCGGATCGAGCACCATGTAGGTGTCGCAAATGAATAACACGCCGTTAGGAATGATCAGGCAGGACAGCGCATAGACACGGCCGACATCGGGGCGACGCGGGATAATCGGCAGGATGTACTGGATCTGCCCCCACCAGTCAGCGTTGCCACCGCAGATCGCCGCGTCCGCCATGCCGGCGTGCAGCAGCATCGCCGCGGCGATCGTCGGCTGGCGCTGCAGCCGCCGCGCCGCAGCGGCTGGCGGCGTGCCGCGCCGTCCGGCCAGGCGCTGGTATTGCGGCACCAGTGGTTTGAAAATGGGGGCGTCGCAGGCGGGATCGAGCACCTTAACGCCGTTGGTGAGATCGATGCGCAGGCCCATCTGCCGGACCTTGTGCTCGATCACGTCGCGACGCCCGATCAGGATTGGGTGGGCGATGTTGTCGTCGACCAGCATCTGCGCGGCGCGCAGCACGCGCTCGTCCTCTC